>JANNZB010000398.1:0-2790 GCA_031410395.1 Novosphingobium sp. | reverse complement strand
GTTTTCGCTTTAGCGCTGGTGACATTGCAGCGGCTTCGGCGGCATTCCGTGCAGAACTACCCCAGCTTGCGCGGTTAATCGCCTTTGGCAATTGTGACGGTGCATCGGCTCTGATGCTATCGAGCGGCAAGGGCTGCGATGGGCTGATCCTGTCGAACCCTTGGACTGTTGAGGGTGATAGCGATGCGCCGCCTGCAGCCATCCGCGCGCACTATTCCCGGCGGCTGCGCGATCCAAAAGCGCTGATGCGGCTGCTCGCGGGCAATGTTTCGATTGCCGGATTAATCCGCTCGCTGAAAGATGCGCTGAAGACCGCGCCCACACCCTCGTCGCTAGCTGAGGAAGTTGCGGCGGGGCTAAAGGCTTTTAACGGATCAGTGACCATTCTCCTCGCCGGGCGAGATCGAACTGCGCAGGTGTTTGAGTCGGGTTGGGACAAGGCAGACCCCCGCATTCGTAGCTGTGCGGAGGCCAGCCACAGTTATGTAGAGGCGCAGGGTTGGCTTTTAGAGCGCGTGTTGGAGGGAATGGGGCAGCCCTAGCACGGTCGCTTCGACGGGCTCAGCTCGCTTCTACCCAACCTTAGCGGCAAACTCTTGTTCAGCGATAAAACGCTCGGCATCGAGTGCCGCCATGCAGCCGGTCCCCGCCGCGGTAACCGCCTGTCGGTAAATGTGGTCCATCACATCGCCGCAAGCAAACACGCCCGGAATCGCGGTCTTAGGCGTACCCGCCTCAACCATAACATAGCCGTTGGCATCCAGTTCGAGCGCTTCCTTGAACAATTCGGTTGCAGGGGCGTGACCGATGGCGACGAATGCGCCGTCGGTCGGGATCACTGAAACCTCACCACTTACGGTGTCGATCACTTCAACCCCTGTAAGCCCGCCTGACACCGGATCGCCGACGAAGCGCCGCACCGCCTTGTTCCAAGCTACCGAAATCTTCTCATTGGCGAACAGCCGGTCCTGCAGAATCTTTTCCGCCCGGAATGAATCGCGGCGGTGGATTACAGTGACATCGGGCGAGTGGTTGGTCATATAAAGTGCTTCTTCAACCGCGGTGTTTCCGCCGCCGATCACCACAACCTTCTTGCCACGGAAGAAGAAACCGTCGCAGGTGGCGCAGGCGGAAACGCCTTTGCCGCTAAGTTCCTGCTCGCCTTCCACGCCCAGCCATTTCGCTTGCGCCCCGGTGGCGATGACCAGCGTTTCGCCTTCATAAATATCGCCCGAATCGCCCGTGGCGCGGAATGGCGAACGTGACAGGTCGATGTCGACTATGGTGTCCCACATCATCCGCGTGCCAACGTGCTCGGCCTGCGCCTGCATTTCTTCCATCAGCCATGGTCCTTGGATGACATCGCGGAAGCCCGGATAGTTTTCAACGTCGGTGGTAATGGTCAGTTGGCCGCCCGGCTGCAACCCCTGCACCACTATAGGTAGCATTCCTGCGCGTGCACCATAAATTGCCGCCGAAAGTCCGGCGGGGCCCGAACCTACGATAAGCATGCGGGTGTTGTGCGTGGCCATGTGTTCGATTCCCTGTTGCGGACCGGCGAGATAGGGTTTCGTGGCTGATATTGCCAGTTCCTCGCAGCAATTTGTGTCCCAGTGGACAAACAGGCCATAACAATCACTATTGCTATTGCGAACGCTTCGCATTAGCGGCGCTGAGAACCCGTCAGGAGCCAACATGATTCGCCTCAAATACACGCACGCAATCGCCTGCTTGTTCGGCTTGATCGCTCTCCCCACCGCTGCCAATGCCGCGCCGGGTCTGGGCGATGAGGTTTACGGCGCGACTATCGAACCGCATGAGATCGAGATTGAAACCCGCTATGGCATTCTCACTAATGGGCCTGACGCTGGGGAAGATAACTTCCGGCTTGAAGTGGCCTATGGCATCACCGGCCACACCCGTATCGCTGCCGTTGCAGAGTTTGAAAAAGAACCCGGACAGAGCCGCAAGCTTGAGGCCATCAGCCTTGAAGTAATCCAGAACGTCGCCCGGCTCGGCCCGATCGACGTCGCGCTTTACGGCGAATTCGAAGCAGTGAGCGGCGGGACGGACAAGGCCGAAGGCAAATTGCTGCTCGAATATCGTGACCGGATAACCGACGTGCGGTTCAATCTTAAGGCTGCCAAACCGCTTCAGTCCGGTTCGCCCGTGGAGCTTGGCTATGCTGCCTCCGCCGATGTATCAATCGCCGACAACCTGCGACTTGGAGTCGCTGCATTTGGTGATCTCGGAACATTCCGCAACTTTGCGCCCTATGCTGAACATTTCGCCGGGCCCAATGCCAAGTTTCGCATCTTGGGCCTTGGTGTGCCGCTTAAGGTTGAAACCGGATATTTGTTCGCATTCGGTGCGGCCAAAGCCGACGCCTTGGGAATGTTTCGCCTAAACCTCGAAATCGAGCTGTGATTGACGCGAGACCGCGCGTGAGACACTTACGCAATCCATGACCTCATCCGGCCCGATCTCGAACAGTTTCATCTCGCAGCGCCTGAAGCTGCACTATGTTGATTGGGGCAATCCAGGTGCCCCGCCGCTTATCCTGCAGCACGGCGGGCGCGATCACTGCCGCTCGTGGGATTGGGTTGCGCGCGAGTTGGCGCAGGACTGGCACGTAATCGCCCCCGATCTGCGCGGACACGGGGATAGCGCGTGGTCTCCTGATGGTGACTATACCTCGCACGCTTTGGTCTATGATTTTGCCCAATTGGTCCATACGCTTGCGGCAGATCAGGTGACGATCATCGCGCACTCGCTTGGTGGCAATATCGC
>JANNZB010000397.1:0-2716 GCA_031410395.1 Novosphingobium sp. | reverse complement strand
GGCCGTTCTGTCATTGGGACAATTGCCCGCTCATTGCCGCCCTCAGTGCGGCTCCACAAACCGCCGGAGAAACGCTGGCTGGCGGGGTCATAGCGGTTTTGCACGCCCTCAATGGCACCGTCCGGCGCCAGTGCGAGTTCGTGCACGTGCGTTTCTGGAACGGGCGGACGAAAAACCGAGAGCCGACCGTCCGGGCTCAAGCGCCAGACTGTCTCAAGGTCGGAGAAATACACGTTATTGGCCCGATCCACGACCAGGCCGTAGGGCGGGTGCGCCGCCGCGGGCGAACACACCGTGACGACCCCTAAAATCAACATTATGGCTGAACTTTTGGTCAAGCTTAACCGCTCCATGTGGCTTCGCTACCAGGCTGGCTTAATCGCCGTATGTGCACAAGTCTCGCTAGTGTCCGTTTTGTTGTCGTGTCCTGACAGGCCGATTTCCGGTGAAAACTGCAGATAGCGGCCACTCAACCCCGCAACTTCATATATCCACGCGCCCCAGAGTGCTTGCCCCTCTGCTCTGCCTGCCCTAGCCCCGGCACCATGCTCGCGCTCGAAATCGATATCGATTCCCCCTGGCCCGTCACCCCCGATTGGCCCCATCTTGCCGAGGCCGCCGCAGAGGCCGCCGCCGCTGTCGCCCCGGAGCTTACCAACCAGCGCCTCACCGCGAGTCTGCTGTTCACCTCTGACTCTGAAGTCCAGACGCTTAATCGCGAGTGGCGGGCCAAGGACAAGCCGACCAATGTGCTCTCGTTCCCGATGCTCGAACGTGCCGATTTGGTCGCTCTCAAACCAGATGGCCCGCCCGAAATGCTCGGCGATATCGCGCTCGCTTTCGAAACCTGCGCCTGCGAAGCCGGTGAAAAAGGCGTCAGCCTTGAGCACCACACCGCGCATCTGATTATCCACGGGTTACTGCACCTTGCGGGCCATGATCACGAAATTTCCTTCGCAGATGCAGCGAAAATGGAGGCTTTGGAGATAAAGGCCCTTGCCAGCATGGGCATAGCCGACCCATATTGCGAATGAGGCGTTTGCAACTGCACGCCGGATTCGGGAACCAAGTTACCTGTCATGGCCGAACATACCGCCGGAGAACCGGATAGTAGGCGCTCATTCAGCGCGATAATCCGCGGCCTGCTTGGGCTTGGCCAGGACCAAAGCCTGCGCGCCCAGCTTGAAGAAGCGATTGACGACCACGAGGATGAGGGCGGCACTTCGCCCGCCGGCGATCTTTTGCCCATCGAACGGCAGATGCTACGCAACCTGCTCCATTTCAGCGAGCACGATGCCGACGATGTTGCCATTCCGCGCCGTGCGATTATCGCCGTGCCTGCCTCGCTCACCTGGGACGAGCTGATCAGCGCATTTACCGAACACGGCCACAGCCGCATGCCGGTTTATGGCGAAAGCCTCGACGAAATCAAAGGCATGATCCACATTAAGGACGTGTTCCCGTTTCTCGCTGCTGCGAAACCTCAGCCCAAGGACTGGACTGTGCTGATGCGCCAGCCGCTGTTCGTCCCGCAATCGCGCGGCGCGCTTGATGTGCTGGCTGATATGCGCGCCAGCCGGATGCATCTGGCAGTGGTGTTCAACGAATATTCCGGCACCGAAGGGATCGTCACGATCGAGGATCTGGTCGAGGAAATAGTAGGCGAGATTGAAGACGAGCACGATGACGCCGCGCGCGATCTGCTGGTGTCGCGCGAGCACGGCATCTGGGACGCGGATGCCCACGCCGAGCTGGATGATGTCGGAACCCGGATCGATCCCCGCCTCGCCGTGGTTGAGGAGGATGTCGATACGCTCGGCGGGCTGGCCTTTCTGCTCGCGGGCCAAGTGCCTGAGGTGGGTACAATGCTCGAACATGACAGCGGCTGGCGGCTTGAGGTGATTGGCGGCAATGAACGCCACGTCACCCGGCTGCGACTGCATCCGCCGGGTAATTCCGAAGCCGTAGAGCAATAGACCGCGATCATGCGCCGCCTTCCCCCCCTTCGCGCGCTTGAGGCCTTCGTCCGCGTGGTCCGCCTCGGCTCGGCCAAGGCGGCGGCGAGTGAGCTTGGGCTCAGCCCCTCCGCGCTATCACGCCGCCTGCAAAGCCTTGAGGAGTTCACGGGAAAAAAGATGTTCCTGCGCCAGCATCAGGCGCTCAAGCTGACCGAGGACGGGCAGATATTCTACGATGCTGTCAGCCCAAAGCTTGAGGAACTGGCAGAGGTGGTCGAGGCGCTGGTCGATACCGGCAAGCTGCTGCGGCTGCACCTGGGTGTGCCATCGCTGTTCGGCGAACAACGCCTGTTCCCGCACCTGCTCGAACTGCGCAAGCTCCATCCGCGGCTGCATATCGACGTCGACACCGGCCCGCACCTTGATAACCGGCTGGGTGATAGCCTTGAGGCGGCAATCATCCTTACGCGGCACCCCGATCCGTCGCTCTATTCGGTGCAACTTGATCACAACCGGGTGTTTGCCATCACATCGAAGGAGCTCGCCGCTGAACTGGGCGATACGCCGGATGTGCTCAAGCTCTCACGCCAGACTTTCCTGATCCACAACGACCTGCCTGAAAGTTTCACGGCCTGGAAACACGCACTGGGGCTCGACAACCTTGAGCCGGTAGCGATCGACCACTTCGATTCGGGCAAACTGATCCTTGAGGCCGCCGCGCAAGGGCTGGGGATTGCCATCATGCACGATGACCACAT
>JANNZB010000396.1:0-6792 GCA_031410395.1 Novosphingobium sp. | reverse complement strand
TGAAGCAGCTTAGCCAGGGGTCGATGCTGCCATACGTGTCGCTGATCGTCCTGGTCGCCGCGATCATCCCTTCCTGCCGCCGGTTCGAGCGGCGCTGGGATACGCTCAGCGACGAGCAGGCCGCAGATCCGTCGCTGCGGGGCTGGTTCCGCCGCGATCAGGCCCTCCTGTGGCTGCTGGCGATCGGTCTGCCGTTTGCCTTGATCGTGCTGTTCAAACTGCTGGCGTATTTGTTCGCTTGATTGCTCTGCATCTCACCTGCGACTGATACCACCCATACTTCATCACAAACACGTTGCTCCCCCGCGCAGGCGGGGGGCTCAGGAGGCTGGGCAAAAGATAGTGCCCGAAGGCCTGAGGCCCCCGCCTGCGCGGTGGAGCAGGATTGCATGTTTTTGCAACTAACGCAGTCTGGCAAACATTGATCCCACCCCCGCGCACGGCTAAGCCGCCGCGATGCTAGATACCCATGACGCGCCTGAGCGCGCTTTCGCCCTTGTTGAACGTGCCTTGCGCGCTGGTGCTGACGCTGCCGATGCGGTCTATTCGGGCGAGGTTTCTGAAGGCGTGCAGGTGCGGCTCGGGCAGCTTGAAGAGGTCGAGCGGTCTGAGGACGAGCACATCGGCCTGCGCGTATTCACCGGAAAATCATCGGCAAGCATCGGCTCGTCCGATCTCGGCGATGCCGCGCTGGAGGAACTTGCCGCGCGCGCCGTATCGATGGCGCTGCTTGCGCCCGAGGACCAATACGCCGGGCTCGCCCCCCAAGATATGCTGGCAACGGGTCCCACGCTAGATCTTGATCAGGTTGATGAGGCCGAACCCAGCCCGCAGGCTCTGCGCGCTATCGCCGAAGCCGCCGAAGTCGCCGCGCGCGCAGTGAAGGGCGTTACCAACAGCGAAGGCGGCGGGGCTTCTGCGGGCCGATCAGTGTTCGCGCTCGCCACCAGCCACGGCTTTGCTCGCGCCTATCAATCAACCAGCCACAGCCTTTCCGCCAGCGTCATCGCCGGCGAAGGCGCAGACATGCAGCGCGACTATGCCTGGCGCTCGGCCCGGCATCTGGCGGACCTGCCCAGCGCCGAAGAAATCGGCCGAATGGCGGGCGAACGCGCAGTGGCTAGGCTGAACCCCGGCAAGCTCGCGAGTGGACCGATGCCGGTAGTGTTCTCCCCCCGCGTCAGCGGCACTTTGGTGGGCCACCTGCTCGGCGCGATGACCGGGGCGGCGATTGCCCGGCGCGCGAGTTTTCTGCTCGATAAAGATGGCACACAATTGTTTGATAGCGGCATCGATGTGATCGATGATCCGCACCGGCCACGCGCCTTGCGCTCACGGGGCTTTGATGGCGAAGGCCTGCCAACTGCACCGCGCAAACTGATCGACGGCGGGCGGATCACCGGCTGGCTGATGGACAGCGCCGCAGCCCGCCAGCTAGGGGCCAAGCCGACTGGCCATGCGGTGCGGGGCGGCGGCGGCGCGCCGGGCGCGGGGGCGAGCAATGTCCACCTCGCGGCGGGCAGCGTCTCCCCGGCTGAACTGATGGCCGACATCGCCGATGGGGTCTATGTCACCGAACTGATCGGCCACGGCATCAATGGCGTGACCGGTGATTACAGCCGGGGTGCGGCGGGGTTCCGCATCGTCAATGGCGTGGTCGCCGGGCCGGTGGCGGAATTCACCGTGGCGGGCAATCTGATCGATATGTTCAAGGCGCTGACCCCGGCGAACGATCTTGAATGGTTCCGCGCGGTGAATGTGCCGACGCTGCGGGTGGACGGGATGACCATCGCCGGGGATTGACCCAGCGCGGCGTAGGGCGCAGCTTGCGCGACATGGCTGATGCCGAAGTCCAGCTCGAGGCTTTCCTCGCCAAATTTATCCCCGAAGTTGCGGCAACGGGCCGCGCTGCCGTATCGTGGATGCGCGCCCGGCTGCCGCTCTGTGATGCGCTGGTTTATGATAACTACAATGCCCTGGCGATCGGCTTTTCGCCCACCGGCAAGACTGGACATTCGTTCCTGTCTATTGCGCTCTACCCGCGTTGGGTCAGCCTGTTCGTCAGCGCCTCGCTTGATGATCCTGAGGGAATTTTGAAGGGCAGCGGCGGAACGGTGCGGCATGTGGTACTGACGGGCGGGGCAGCGGATTTGGAAACGCCAGCGATAGCCGCGCTGCTCGATCAGTCATTCGCGCGGGCTTCGGGGCTGTCCGAGGATGGACGGCAGGGGCAACTGGTGATCAAGTCGATTTCGGCGAAACAAAGGCCGCGGCGGCCGGGATAACGCCAACATAAATATTTCCGCTCCCCCGCGCAGGCGGGGGCCTCAGGCGCATCGCGCAAACTTCCGCCCAGCCTCCTGAGACCCCTGCCTGCGCGGGGAGCAAAGCATTTGAAGTTGACTACACCCTAACCCTTCGCCGCCTTTTCCCGCTCAATCGCTTCCATCAAAATGCGCTTGGCTTCTTCGGCATCGCCCCACTTGCCCACGCGCACCCATTTGTCGGGCTCAAGGTCTTTGTAGTGCGTGAAGAAATGTTCGATCTGCTGGAGCACAATTGACGGCAGATCCTTGCGCTCACCCACATCAGAATAATAGGGGAAGGTGGTGTCCACCGGCACGCAGATCAGCTTTTCATCGCCGCCAGCCTCGTCCTCAAGGTTGAGCACGCCGATGGGCCTTGCGCGGACCACGCAGCCGGCGATGAACGGCGAGCGGCTGATCACCAGCGCATCGAGCGCATCGCCATCTGGCGAAAGCGTGTGCGGGACAAAGCCATAGTTCGCCGGATAACGCATCGGCGTGTGCAGGATGCGGTCAACGAACAGCGCGCCTGATGCCTTGTCGAATTCGTACTTCACCGGCTCTCCGCCAAGCGGCACTTCGATGATAACGTTCAGGCTTTCGGGCGGGTTATCGCCCACAGGGATAAGGTCAATGCGCATGGGAAGTGCCCTTAGACTTGGCTGTGCTGCGCCGCAACAAAAACTCTAACCAGCTGCGCCTGCCAGCACGTTGATGCTGAAAGCCAGTGCGCCAATGTTGAACAGAAACGCCAGCAGGCAGTGCAAAACCACCACCCGCCTTACCGCACCAAGCGTGACGTTCACGTCCGATGCGGCAAAACTCATTCCCGCGGTGAAGGAGAAATAAAGAAAATCCCAGTAATCCGGCTCGGGCGTGCCAATAAATTCGAACCCGCCCGTATCCTTCTTATGGCCGGGCAAACGGGCGTAATGCATATGTGCATAGTGGACCATGAACACCAGGTTGAGGAACACCCAGCCGAGCGCCAGCGTGACCACCAGCTTGATAATCGCAGCCTTGTCGCCGTGCTGAGCGGCCGGCAGTTCTGCGGTAATTGCGGTCATTACAGCCAGGACTGCAATTCCGGTTATAAGCAGAACCCCCAGGCGGTTTGCATCGTTTTGCCGTGAATGCAGACGCATTTGCTCGGCTGTGTGATCGTGGGTCAGCGGCCAGAGCGATAGGGCGAACAGTGCCACGCCGATGTCAAACCCGATGACCGTGGCATTGCCCCAGCTTCCGCCTTTAATCGCGTGCCAGGCTGCAGCGCTGGCGATCAGGGCTGCCACAAACAGAATGAACCGCGGTGGTGCGATGCTGTTGCCGAGCATTAGCTTCAGTTTTTGCAAAGGGCCGCTGTGCGCGTTCACTTGCGCTTGGCCTTGCCTTGAACCTTTACCGCCGGCAGTGCCCGGCGCGGCGCGAGCAACCTGTCGAGCCCATTGGGCGCAGTCCCCGGCGTGGCTCGTTCCAGCCAGGGCCAGCGCAGGCCATCGTGGTAATTCACCGCCACAGTTTCAAAACGGTCCCCGCGCTGCATCAGCAACTGGATCGGCGCAGTGCTGCCCTTGGCTGCAGTAATCGCCTTTTTGATCACGTCTTCGCTCATCGTATCGCCGTTTACCGCAAGGATCTTGGCCCCGTTGACGAGCCCGGCATTGAACGCTGGCCCATCCCAGCGGGTGCTGGTGACCTTGTTGTCCTTGTCAAGCGTCACCCCGATTGAATGGTTGAGCGACAGAGTTTTGGCATTGGCCGCGCGCCCCTTTTCCGATGGATTGGGCTCTTCCTTCCACACCAGCTTATAGCCCGCTTTCTCAATCCCGGCGAGCGGGGCAGGGCGGCCAGCTTCGTCGACCCGCTGGTGGAGGAAGCCTGCCCAGTCATAGGGGCAAATACCGTTCAGCGTCTTCACCACGTCCTCGAATTCGTACGTCACCTCGCCCCAATCGCCATCGCGAATGCCGAAGAAGGCCTTGGCGAAATCATCGAGGCCCTTGGTGCCCTTGGTCCCTTCGCGGATCAGCTGATCGGCTTCGAGCCACATCAGCGCGCCCTCCTGATAATAGTCCTCCCCGCGTGCCAGCGAGGCGAATGGTTTGGGCTTACGCGCAGCGAATACCGGATCAAGCGTGGTGTCGCTAACCGACCGCCATGATCGGCCGGGTAACTGGGTGTAGTTCCCGGCGATTGTCGCAAATGCTCCCAGCACCACCTCTTTCGATTGGAGCCCGGATCGTGCCGCACTGACGTTGCCCCAGAACTGATCCTGCCCTTCATAGACCCACAGCAGATTATTCTGCATCGGCTGACGGTAATCGGGGGTCCACAGCTTTGCCGGGCGGCGGAATTTACCGTCCCACGAATGCGATAGTTCGTGCGCGATGACGTTGCGGTTCCAGTCGTTTGCCTCCCACTTGATGAAGTTTTCCGGCACCATTGCATTTTCGCTCGATCGGTGATGCTCAAGACCGATGCCACCCATCCGGTCGGTCAGCGCGATCAGCAGTTCGTAATGGTCCCAGTGGTGGCTGCCATATGCGAGTATTTCCTCTTCAACCATCGCCCGCATTTTCGCCAGACCTTCGGGGGGCAGCGCGAGCAGTTCGGGCTTGTCCGCCACGACATCAGCGCTGACATTGTGGCCGAGATCCCAGCGCCTGGCATATTTCCCCGCGAACACTGGCGAATCGACCAACACTTCATAGTTGACTGGCGACCACGAGACCTTGGCCCCGGTCGCGGCTTGTCCATCGAGCGCGGTGAACACCGTCCAGCCTTCAGGGAACGTCACCGTTGGTTTGACCGTGATCTGGCGCACATAATAGCCAGCTGGGTAAAGGCTCATCGATTCCCATTGCAGATTGAGCATCTCGCGGGTCATCGTCACGCGGCCCTCGCTGGTTTGCAGCGGGCTGGTGTGGATGAATTTCGCGGTGACAGCGCCAGTGCCAGCAGGCAGATCGACGTGGAAGGCGTAAACCTCAATCGGATCGCGATGCCAGGTGAGCTCTTTTCCCCCGGCGACAAAGTGGATGTCGACCAGCCCGGTCAAGTCACCACGCGGGCCGTGGTTGCCGGGCAGCCACTGCGGCAGCATGACGATCAGATCGCTGATGCCGGGAAGCACCGGGATCACTTCGCTCACCCGGAAAACCCCGCGGGTAATATCAGTGGCGTCAATTGCGAGCGTGATCGTCCCCGGATAAGCCACATCGCGGGCATCGGGCACGTTCTTGGTGATCGGCACCGCAACGGGAGCGGAGTTGCCCGCAGGTTGGGCGAGAGCGGAAGTGGAAAGCAGCAAGGCTGCGAGCGGGATGGCCGCGAAGGGTGTTTTCATGGGTGCGACGTGTGGCGGGAACAGGCCGCAATCGCAACAGGCCGTTCGACGAGCGACTTTCGCTGTTCGACTTAACGAGCTAAGCGCGCGCTATGACTAGCAAGACACCCAACGCCATTCGCGGCACGCAGGACATTTTTGGCGCTGAGGCTGAGGTCTTCGCCCATGTCGTCGAAACGTTCGAGCGCGTGCGCAAACTCTACCGCTTTCGCCGCATCGAAATGCCGGTGTTTGAAAAGACCGAGGTGTTCTCCCGCTCGATTGGCGAGACCACCGATGTTGTCTCGAAGGAAATGTATTCGTTCCGCGATCGCGGCGATGAATCGCTCACCCTGCGCCCCGAATTCACCGCCGGGATCGCGCGGGCCTATATCACCAACGGCTGGCAGCAACACGCACCGCTGAAGGTGGCTACCCATGGCCCGCTGTTCCGCTACGAGCGCCCGCAAAAGGGCCGCTACCGTCAGTTCCATCAACTTGATGCCGAGGTCATCGGTGCTGCTGAGCCGCAGGCGGATGTTGAACTGCTGGTGATGGCCGATCAGCTTTTAAAAGAGCTGGGCATTTCGGACGGCGTAACGCTGATGCTCAACACGCTAGGCGATGGCGAAAGCCGCGAGGCCTGGCGCGAGGCGCTGGTGGATTATTTCCGCGCAGTGAAGGGCGAGCTCAGCGAGGATTCGCAGGAGCGGCTGGAGAAAAACCCCTTGCGGATTTTGGACAGCAAAGACCCGCGCGACAAGCTGTTCGTCGGCGATGCCCCGAAGATCGATGATTTTCTGAGCGGTGAGGCGCAGGACTTTTTCGGGCGCGTGACTTCGGGACTGGACGCCGCCGGGGTTGGGTGGACGCGCGCGCCGTCGCTGGTGCGGGGGCTGGACTATTACCGGCACACCGCGTTCGAATTCATCACCGACCGGCTGGGCGCGCAGGGCACCGTGCTTGGTGGCGGGCGCTATGATGGGTTGATGGAGAGTTTGGGCGGGCCGCCAACGCCTGCGGTTGGCTGGGCTGCGGGGATTGAGCGGTTGGCGATGTTGGTCGATGCGCCACCTCCGACTAAAACTGCTGCTTTGGTAGTGGATAGCTACGAGGATAGGCACGAGAATATTGGCAGCATGATGCTTAGAGCGATGCGTC
>JANNZB010000395.1:0-3360 GCA_031410395.1 Novosphingobium sp. | reverse complement strand
CCTGCCGAAGTAGGCGTCGGCGGGCGTCACGTTGTCCAGGCTCTCGTGATAACGCTGGTGATTGTAGTGTTCGACGAACGCCTCGATCTGGGCCTCAAGGTCGCCGGGCAGGAAGTAGTTTTCGAGCAGGATGCGGTTCTTGAGGGTCTGGTGCCAGCGCTCGATCTTGCCCTGGGTCTGGGGATGGAACGGTGCGCCGCGCACGTGGCTCATGCGCTGGGCCTCGATGTATTCCGCCAGCTCACCGGCGATGTAGCTGGGCCCGTTGTCGCTGAGCAGCCGAGGCTTGTGCTGGACGTGGGCGTGGTCGTAGCCTGATGCGGCAAGCGCCAGGTCGAGCGTGTCGGTGACGTCCTCGGAGCGCATCGTGGAGCACAGCTTCCAGCTGATGATGTAGCGCGAGAAGTCGTCGAGGACGGTCGACAGATACATCCAGCCCCAGCCGAAGAGCTTGAAGTAGGTGAAGTGGGTCTGCCACATCTCGTTGATTTGCGTGGTCTTGGTGTGGAACTGATCGGCGGCCTTGATCACCACATTGGCCGGGCTTGTGATCAAATCATGGGCCTTCAGCAGACGGAAAAAACGTGGCTTCGGACACAAAGTAGCGCTTCTCGTCGGTGAACCGTACTGCCAGTTCCCGCGGGCTCAGCTCGGACTGCTCCAGTGCCAGTTCGATGATCTGGTCATGGATCTCGGCCGGAATACGGTTCCACACCCGGCTCGGCGCCGAAGGCCGGTCCTCCAGCGCCTCGGGGCCGCCCTCGAGGTAGCGGCCGTACCAGCGGTAGAAGGTCCGACGGGCGTCGCCGAGCTGGTCCAGCGTGCGCTTGGCGGGCAGGTGCGACTGCTCCACGATCCGGATGATTACGAGCTTCTCCGATGCGGGTTAGAGACCTTGTCAGTCAGCATGGCGTCTGGGCTTTGCACCCTTGGTTCCTTGATCGGTGTGTTTGCGCATTGGTGAAAATCGATCCGACACTTGTTCCTTCAGCTCGACCTTGCTCAAAGGGCATTATACGAAGATCCATGACCCCGATTTTAGGGCTACAAATTGATTTGACAGAATTTATCAGACCCTGCCGGGCCACCGATCACAAAGTGAATTCACTTCGCGCAGGGCTTCCAGCCATTCGTTTTCAAATTGATCGAATGCTGTCGCTGGCAAGCAGGCACGGCATTGCATAATACAGACTGAATCTGCATAAAGTCGGACTAGCATGGGTATTCCGATCAACAGGAACTTTACCAAGGCGTTGATCGCCCGTCGATGGAACGGCATCGACGATCTCGCCGAGGGCTGGGCGGAGCGGGTCGAGGACGGGTTACAGAAATCCGGTCGGGCGCGCGACCGGGCCACGATATATCGCTGGCTCAGCAGGGGCCTGCAGAACCGGCGGGACGAGGTATTCGGTTTCGCCGCGGTGCTGGGGGTCGATCCCCTGGTCCTGCTGGATACTGAAAGCGCCGAATTTCAGAAGCTGATCAAGCGCGAATGGTTCTTCTTTCTGGCCAACCTGGAAGGCCGGGGTGCCTATTCCGCCCTGTGGCAACTGGTCAGGCCTTCGGCGCATTGGCCCAATGCGGGGATCGCACACGACTTCTACGCGCGGCAATGGAGCACGATCGAATTCCGCCATCCAGCGGACGCCCAGCGCAATATCTATGCCCAGATTCACCTCGGCTGTGAAAGCGATGACCAGCAGGCTCATGTCCACCGAGTTTATTATTTCGCCTATCGCCGGATCGGCGCCCGCGACGGGCTTTGGCGGCCTTATGGCATGGTCCGCAAACGCGGGCTGGAAGCAACTTGCCTAGGCCACAACGGCGACGCGAACGAGAACGAACACGGGTTGCCCGCCCGACTTGCTTTGGGCCGTGACGGAACTATCGATGTCGAAACCTTCTTCGGTCCAGGGCCGAGTGAATTCAAGGTCGCGTGCCTGCACCCCTTCGCTCTCGAGGTGATCGTGCCTTCGCGAGCGACAAGTTCGCTGCGCTTTCCAGCCTGAGTCCTAGACCTAGTCGAGCCGGCCGATCGCCTCTACCGCGCGGACCACGCTGGGATAATCGCCCTTCCAGCGGACCCCGTCGCGATAGACCGCGAACCGGGCCTGGAACGAGGATCGCGCTACGCGTATCTCGTAGGTGTGGCGCTTGCCATGCAGTGTTTCGACAACAGGTTCCGTCATAGCGTAATCGTCCCGCAGCGGCCGGTTTCGGCCTTCGCTGATAGCAACGATAGCGCGGCCGCGCCGGGTGCTGTCTCACCAATTCCACACTCGGTGCGACTGGGCACTGGTTATTCCATCACCCGGGCCGCACATGACAATCGCATGGCCGGGCACGGGACCTCGGCCCAGATTGCAAGGGAGCGGAAGACTTGGAAAAGACGTGCGAGAAGGAACGGTCCGAAACCTGGCACGAAGTCATGATGGCGGCCCTGCTGTCGTTTCCCGAAAGGCGGCAGCCAGAACCAGTATCGATCGAGGCGCTTGCCGCACTTTCGCCCGGAACTGCGATTGTGGCCGAAATCGCAATCGGCGTCGATGGAGCAGTCAGTGCCGCGCTGCGGCAGCTGGTAAGTCTTTCGACAAGGCCGGATCGTGTGCCAAGCCTTGCTCAGCTGGCTCCGGCGCTGGCACCCGGCGCCCGACTGAAATACGGTGAGAGCGCACGCCGTACCGCGCTGCCGGTCGAAATCGTGCCACGCTGGACCAATCTGCTCGGATTGCCAAAATCGCCGAGGCCGCTGCCCCCTGCCTTACCAGCATGCATCCGGATACCGCACCCGGCCTCGGGTTGGCCGTGGAACATATCCCGGGCCTTGGCTGTGATCGCTGCGGGCGGCGGCGGGACGCTGGCGATCACTGCAAGGCTCCCGGAAGAGAGCGCGTGGCTGGTGCGAAGAATCGCTGACTACCACCACGAACTCGTTGCGGCGTCCTATGCCAATTCAGACGATAGGCGGATCGTCGTCGCACTGGCCCATTGCCGGAATTTGCAAGAGGATCCGGCCATGATCGCCTTCGAGGTGACCGTGGCGGGTGAAGCGATAAAGGCGGCGACCATCGACCTTGTAGCGATGGCGCTGTTCGGTACGTTGTCCGATCCGCAGCCGACAGACGCTGAAGCGGACTTGCGACTGCTTGCAGGCTCTGCCCATGGTCCTTCCTCCCTCCTTCCCTTCGCCGACGAGATCGCCGAACTGTTGTCGACCGCGCAACGCCGCAGCCGGCCCGAGGGGCTCAGCTTGGTCATCGGCACCAGCGGCGGAGGCATTTCGGTTGGCCTAAGCGAACGCGACCGGGCTCGTCATCTCTACGTCATCGGTGCCACAGGAACCGGCAAGTCGACCCTGCT
>JANNZB010000394.1:0-3604 GCA_031410395.1 Novosphingobium sp. | reverse complement strand
TCCCCGCCAGCAAGTACCAGAGCCAACCCGGCAAATACCATCCGCGCATGAACGGTGGGAAGCTGTGCGACAAACACCGTCGCCAGCCAAGCTGCCGCTGCGCTGCAAAGGACGCTCGAAAGTACGGCAACCAGCAGAAGTCCGGGCCGCGACCCTTGCCGCGCGCTCATCTGTGCAACCAGCAACTGATCGCGCGCGCCAAGCGCGGCTAGCAGGGTGGCGAGGAAGGCAAACAGCGCGCCGCTCATGGCATGCGCAACTCAATCACAGCTTCGGAAGCGTCACGCCGCGCTGGCCCATGTATTTACCCGCGCGGTCTGCATAGCTAGTTTCACAGGGCTCGTTGCCCTGAAGAAACAGGAATTGGCAGGCGCCTTCGTTGGCATAGATTTTCGCGGGTAGCGGGGTGGTGTTGGAAAATTCCAGCGTCACGTGGCCCTCCCAGCCGGGCTCAAGCGGGGTGACGTTGACGATGATCCCGCAGCGGGCATAGGTGCTCTTGCCAAGACAGATCACTAGCACATCGCGCGGCACCCGGAAATATTCGACCGTGCGGGCAAGTGCGAAGGAATTGGGCGGGATGATGCAAACATCAGTTTTGCGGTCGACGAAACTTTTGGGATCAAAGTCCTTCGGATCGACGATTGAGCTATCGACATTGGTGAAGATTTTGAATTCGTCCGCCACCCGCGCGTCATAGCCATAGGACGAGAGGCCATACGAGATGCAACCCTCACGCCGCTGGCTCTCAACAAACGGCTCGATCATGCCGTGCGCCTGCGCCTGAGCACGTATCCACTTGTCTGAAAGAATCGCCATGCGCGGGTGATTGTCCAAGCCGGGCGCGCGGGCAAGCAGGGGCGGCGAGTTTTCCCAAAGCAAAGGCCCGAAGCCGCCGATGTGAAGGCAGCTTCGGGCCGAGAACGTTGTCAGAAACAGATTGCGTTAGAGCCGCGCGCCAACGGTGATGTTCCATGTGCGTGGATCGCCGTAATAGACGGTCTGGATGTTGCCCACCGAACTGAATTCCTGCCCGTCGGTGCGATAGCGACTGTCAGTGACATTCTTCACCATGCCGCGCACATAGAAACTGCCAACATCGACCTGAGCATAGATACCTCCAAGGAAATACCCCGGTTCAGTAAGTCCCGGACGATTGTCGATCGACAGGAACTGCTTGTCGACAAAGCGGGCATCGCCGCCCAGTGTCAGCGTCGCCCCGCCCATCGGGATCCGATAGTCAACGCCCAGTCGCATAGACAGCGGCGGCGAGAAGGCCGGTACACAGGTGATTGCCGAACCTGTCGGATTGCAGCTGAACGAAGCGGGCGGCACGCGGCGTGGATCGTCGAACTTGAGATATTTTGAATCGAGGTAGCCCACTGTTGCTGTCAGCGTTAGCGCGGTGACTGGCCGGACCATCGCCTCGAATTCGAAACCCTTGATCCTCAGTTTTCCGGCATTGAGGACTGGGAAGCTGCCGCCCAATCCCACATTATTGCCGTTTCCGACGCGTGCCTGAAAGTCCGTATAGTCGGAATAGAACGCGTCAGCCGAAAGCACTACGCGCCCATCAAGGAACGATCCCTTGGCGCCCACTTCATAAGTCCACACGCTTTCGGGAGCAAAGGTGGGATAGATCGTCGTAACGCCGCCAACGGTTACTGAAATATCGGTATTGGCGTTGACCCGGCCATTGAAACCGCCCGATTTGAAGCCGCGGCTTGCAGAGGCATAGAGCAGGGTATCAGGCGTCGGCTTGAATGACAGGGTGACCATCGGCGTCCAGGCGTCGTATTTCTTCGAATTGATGCCGGTAAAGGGAGCGGGCAAATTGTCGGGATAGTTGTAGGCGATGCCGTTCAGAGCCGCCACGTTTGATGCAGTGGTGGTGAAGCGGTTGTAGGTCTTAGTCTCGCTTGTGTAGCGCAGCCCTGCGGTCAATGCGAACTGGTCGGTAAAATTGTACGATACCTGGCCGAAAGCGGCGTAACTTTTGGTGTTCTGCTTGTCATCGACACTGCGCGCAAAAGTGACAGGTGTTGTCAGGAATTTGAACAGGTCATTGGCAAACGCGTCTTGGTGTGAATTAACCTGTTCGTTGAGGTAATAGAGTCCGAACAATGCCTTCACTTTGTCCGTATTGTATTTGAGCTGCAATTCCTGGCTGAACTGATGCTGGTCAAGGCCGACAAAGACATCGCCGACCTGGAACTGAGTGGCGTCGATATCAACATAAAAGGCGGTCTTGAGCTTGCGATAGGCCGTAATCGAAGTGAGCTGCATGTCATCGCTAAGGTCAAGATTGACCGTTCCTGACATGCCCCAGTGGTCAAGCTTTTGTCCTTGACCGGGCGCAAGCCCGGTCGAGGCCTTGAAGTTATAGGGGCCATAGGGCTCGCCATTGGCGAGTGTGGTGGTGAAGCCGCCGAAGTTTGATTGTACCAATGGCGCGGTCAGATAGCCGAGCGTCGGCGCGTTGCGCTGTTTGGTGTAATCGCCCGATATCAGCACCTCGATAGTGTCTGAAGCCTTGGCGCGTAGGATTGCGCGAGCCGAAAGGTTGTCACGGTCGTTGTATTTGCGGCCCGTCAGCGGGTCGGTGACGATGCCATCGCGCTTGTCATAAAGCCCGGCGACCGAAAGGGCGACTGCATCGTTCACCAGCGGAACCGAAACATAGACCTTTCCAGTCGCTTCATTGAAACGGCCATAGGTGACGCTGGCCTCACCGCGCAGGCGGGTGAGATCGGGCTTCTTGGACACGATGTTCACCGCGCCGCCGATCGTGTTTTTGCCGTAGAGCGTGCCTTGTGGCCCCCGCAGTACTTCGACGCGCGCCACGTCATAGAGGTTAAGCAAAGCGCCCTGGATGCGGCTGAGGTAAACCCCGTCGATGTAAACACCTACTGCGGGATCGAAGGTTTGTAGAGCATCCGGCTGGCCAATGCCGCGAATGAAGAAGTTTGCCGATGTCGCCGAGCCACGGCCCTGGACAATGTTGACATTGGGGACGGCACCCTGAACGCCCGACAAGTCGCTCGCGCCAAGTTTGGCCAGCTGGCTCGTTGAAAATGCCGTCACAGCGATGGGCACGTCGATAATCTTTTCTTCGATCTTGCGGGCAACAACAGTGATCGGTTGGTCGCCTTCAACTGCTTCGCTGGCCGGCTGTGCTGCGTCTTGCGCCAGCACGGGAGAAGCGAAAGTTGCAAGCGCTGTGGCGGCCAAAAGTGCACGCGCGGCACGGCGATTTAATACGCTTCTGATCATCCGAATATCTCCCTCCAGCACCCGACGTGCTGCTTTAGATGCTGCTCAATATTGAAAGATGAACCATCTTTCAACTTATGATTGGCGAAAGGCGAAGTTTATTCTAAGGCGTGGCAAGGCGGCAACAGCATCAGTCGATAACGACAATGTGTCGCTGCGATAGGAGCAGGTGTGGCGGGCAAAGCGGCGACAGACCCGAGAGCAGCGGCAAGCCCGGGCAAAGAACCACGCACGGCGCGCGGGCGCGAAACGCTTGACCGTTTGCTTGATGCTGCGGCGGGTGAATTTGCCGAGCGTGGTTTTCACGAAGCCTCGATCAGCGGCATCACCC
>JANNZB010000393.1:0-1829 GCA_031410395.1 Novosphingobium sp. | reverse complement strand
GGCGGGTTTCGAGACCGCCACCCATGGAGAGATCAGGCTAGCGGGCCGCGACATCAATCGCGTGCCGTCCCACATCCTTCATTGTCGCCTCAATGCCGCTGGCTGTGAAAACTTCATCGTGAAGATGCGCAACACACTGGGCCAAAAGAACCTGGCTTCCGGTGATCGCATAAGGATCGGGTGGCATCCTCAAGATGCCAGAGCGCTCGATCCGTATGACCGTCTGATCATGGACGGTGGAGGTGCCGCGCAAAGCACCGACAAAGTTGGAACTACATAGTAACAAAAGGAGACTAGCTATGAAAAGGTATCTCTTAGCCACGACGTTGATCCTGGCGAGCACGGCATTCGTGCGCGCTGACGTCGTAGTGATGTCATGGGGAGGCGACTACGGCGCTGCCCAGATCGCCGCATTCAATCGTCCGTTTACCGAGCAAACGGGAATTGAATCCAGCATGGTAGACTCGGACAATCCGAATTCACTGATCAAGTCGATGGTCGAGGCCAACAACGTCACCGTGGACGTGGTCGAGGTCGAGTATCCGGACGCAATCCGGGGTTGCGGCGAGGGCATACTTACTCCCATCGATCCGTCGATACTGCCTGCGGCGGCGGATGGCACGACCGCGAGCAAAGACTTCATCGAAGGTTCGATCACCGAGTGCGGAGTAGGGACCATTATCTACTCGTCGGCTTTCGCTTACGACAACACGAAGTTCGCCGAGGGACCAAAGGTGATCGGTGACTTTTTCGACGTAAAGAAGTTCCCCGGCAAACGCGCGGTTCGCAAACAGCCAAAGTTTGCGCTCGAGACCGCGCTCATGGCGGATGGTGTCCCGGCGGCAGAGGTGTACAAGGTTCTCGCGACTCCCGAAGGCGTTGACCGCGCGTTCGCAAAACTGGACACCATAAAGTCGGAGATCATCTGGTATGAAGCGAACGCACAAGCGATACAACTGCTAGCAGATGGAGAGGTCTCCATGGCTGAGGCTCCGGCAAACCGCTTCTTCAATGCCGCTGTCGCCGAGGGCAAGCCGTTCACTACCGTCTGGGACGGCCAGCTTTATGACTTCGCGATGTTCGTGATCCCCAAAGGCGCGCCGCATCTCGCGGATGCCATGAAATATATGGCGTTTGCGACAGACACCAAACAGCTTGCCGCTTTGTCAACGGAACTGCCTTTCGGTCCGGCGCGCCGATCGTCCGTAGCGCTGGTCCACTATTACAAGGACGGCAAGACCGACATTCGGCCCTACATGCCGACAAACCCGGACAACCTGAAGAACTCCGTCGCGGTCTCCTCCGAATTCTGGGCAGATCACGACGCCGAGCTCACCGAACGCTTCAATGCCTGGCTTACGAAAAACTGACAGTTGGATCGTTGCGACCGATTTCGGTCGCAACGACTTGCCCTCGAAGCGAGGCCGGAATTGCTGCGCCGGCGCTCCGATCGTCTGCGGGGATCCACGTCAGGGCCGTTTGGAACAGTCGTTGCGTAGGCCGTATGTTCCTGCCGCGATGCGGAAACAACATCTCAAGCCAGCGCCACAGGTTCGCCAGCTGCCAGGAGCATTTTCGCGACGACACCTAACGCGCCGTCAAATCGAAATCCGACGGAAAGCGCAACCCATTCAATGATAAAGCTGGCGGAACTGCATCCGCCAGCTTTATCATTGAATGCCGTGTTCTGGCTCAGCGGTAGATCGCCAGCGGCTCTCCGAGAAACGCAAGGTCGGGTTCTACACCAAGCCCCGGAAGGTCCGGCGGGGGCAAATGTCCATTAACTGTTCTCGCACCGAGCTGCGGTGCGGGATCGACCGTCACATAGT
>JANNZB010000392.1:0-3856 GCA_031410395.1 Novosphingobium sp. | reverse complement strand
GTGAATTTGGCGAGGAACATGAAACCGTCGCCGGGTCACTCGGGCTCAAGACGCCCAACGATCCCGATCCCTATGTTGAGCGGCTGCTTGAAGGCGTCGCGTTTCTGGGTGCGCGGGTTCAACTTAAGCTCGCCGATCAGTTTCCCGAATTTACTCAGCACTTACTCGCCGCAATACAGCCGCATTACCTTGCGCCAACGCCGTCCATTTGCGTCGCTGGTTTTGAGCCCAAAGATAACGATCCATCGCTTGCTGAAGGTTATGTGATTCCAAGGGATACGCCGCTGGTCGCGATTGCCGAAGAGCACGGCAAAGCCGAGGTTACCTTTCGCACCGGACACGAGGTGCGTCTCTACCCGATCCGCATCAGCGAGGTTGAATATCTCGGATCGCGAACTGCGGTCGCGAGTTATGCAGCGACTGCTGATGTGCGCGCAGAAGCAGGCGTGCGAATCAGAATCGAGGCTACCGGAGCCATCCCGCTCGAGAGCCTGCAGATCGAGGATTTGCCGCTCTACCTCGATGGGTCGGAAGCAGTACCGGGCGAACTCTATCGCCAGTTGATTGGAGAGACAGTAGCCGCATTGGCGCGCCCTGCGGTTTCCGCTTCAGCCAAGCCGCTGGTTCTGCCATTGCCTGAACAATGCGGGTTTGATGCTGATGAAGCGCTACTGCCCGCCGAAGAGCGCTCGTTCCGTGGCTACCGCCTGCTGACCGAGTATTTCGCGTGCCCCGAACGGTTTATGTTTGCTCGGCTTCGGGGTCTCGACAAGGCATTTGCAGCCGCGCAAGGCGGGGCCTGCGATATTGTGCTGTTGTTTAACCGCTGTTCCGAGGCGCTTGCAGGGGCATTATCGCCATCGAACTTCCGGCTTTTTGCCAGCCCGGCGATCAACCTGTTCGAAAAGCAGCTCGGTCGGATGCAGGTGAATGAGGTCGAACACGAATTTCACGTGATCGCTGACCGCACCCGCCCGCTCGAATTTGAAGTCTATCGGCTGCTCGACGTAACCGCACATCTGCGCGATGATGTCGATCCGCGCCCGGTAGCGCCGCTCTATGCACTGGGCGCGCTGCTATATGATTGGCACGACGCGATCTTTTATGTCCCGCGCCTCGCCATGCGCAAACTTTCGAGCAAGCGCCGAAAGCTCCTCAAGCGCGGTGACTATATCGGCACCGAAACATGGCTTTCGCTTACCGCGCCGGGCAACCCCGAACGGATGGCAGACGTCAAGGAATTGGCGATTCGCGCGCTGGTTACCAACCGTGATCTGCCGTGTGAGCTTACCTTCCGCGGCACCGAGCATTTTGCCCCGCCCGAAGGCCCGGTTAGGACAGTTTCAGTCCTGCGTAGTCCGTCCAAGCCGCGTGCGCCGCTGGGGCTCGATGATGGCGCGTGGCGGGTTATCGGCCACCTGACCCCAAACTATGCGACGCTTGCGCCAGAGGATCGCAACGATCCTGCGCCATTGCGCGATCATCTTGCGCTTTACGGTCCGCGCGATGATGCCGCGCTGCGCCGCCAGATCGACGGCGTCACCGGGGTAACCTCGCGCGCGATTGTTCGCCGAGTGCCGGGACGGGGGCAGATGGCTGTAGCCCGCGGTAGCCGTATCACCCTTACGCTCGACGATCCTTCTTTTGATAACGGCCGGTTGTTCCTGTTTTCCGCCGTAGTCGAAAGGTTCCTTTCCGACTTTGCCACCATCAACAGTTTCACCGAGACTATCGTCGAAACGCCAGGGGAAGGGGTGGTGGCAAGATGGCCAGCACGGATCGGCCGCCGGCACACGATCTGAAACACGCCTCACTTGAAGGTGTTGACCTGCGCCGCGCGGGACTGTTTGCCGTCGTCCGCAAACTGGAGGCGCTGTCTGCCAGCAAGCCACTGGTGGGGCGGGCCAAACGGCCGGAGCAATCGATCGTCGATCTGGCGCAGGATGCCAGCCTTTCGTTCGAAGCATCCACGCTATCGAGCATCAAACAGAAAAAAGGCCGCGCTCAATTGCGCGGCTACTGGCTGGGACTGCTCGGGCCGATGGGGCCATTGCCGGTTCATCTTACCGAATTCGCGATTTACGAACGCCGACATGCCAAAAAGCATCCGTTTGGTGATTGGCTGGACCTTGTCGCAGGGCGGATGCTCCAGCTGTTTTACCGTGCCTGGGCGCAATCTCAGCCCGCCGCGCATGCTGACCGTCCGGGTGATGACAAATTCTCGTACTGGCTCGGAGCACTGTCGGGAGCCATGGAGGGGACTAACGACGGCAATTCCTTTTTCGCAAAGTCGCGTGTGCACTATGCGGGACTCTATTCGGGACTGCGCAGCGCCGTCGCAATCGAAGATGGGTTGAGCCACTTGTTGGGGCAACCGGTGAATGTCACCGAGTTCATGCCGCGCTGGCGGGAATTTGAGCCTGAGGACCGCACAAGGCTGGGCCGCGATTTCAACCGGCTTGGAAATGATGCGGTGCTCGGCGGCAAAGTGTTTAGCGCCGCCGATGCATTTCGCGTGACTGTGCGGGCAAATTCCTGGCGCGATTACCTATCAATGCTCCCCGGCGGCGAACGCTTCATGGTCGCCGCTGAGGCTATCGAATCGTTCCGGCCTAGCCATCTCGAATGGGACTTGTGTGTTGAAATTGACGACGCGAAAGCGCCGCCCGTGAAGCTTGATGGCCGCAGCCGCATCGGCTGGACAACCTGGCTCAAGCGCCCCGATAGGAAGGGCGCAAAACAGCGCCAGGCAGGAGCACTACCCGTAATCCGAGCGGACGCGCACCTTCGCAAAACCAGCATGTTGAAAGGGAAACCAACCCGATGACCGAGATCAGTCGCAGCGCCTTGTTCGGCCGCCTCAACTCCACCGCACTCAAGGCCGTGGAGACCGCCACAGGCTTATGCAAGATGCGCGGCAATCCTTATGTCGAGCTGGTCCATTGGATCCACGTCATGTTGCAGGATCCGCAAAACGATGTCGCGGCAATCCGCACAGCCTTTGCCCTTGATGATGAGGCAGTGGCGCGGAACGTGGTGGCTGCACTTGATGCGCTGCCACGTGGCGCCACTTCGATCTCGGATTTTTCGCCGCAGATTGAGGAATCGATCGAAAAGGGCTGGCTCTATGCCTCGCTGCAATTCGGCGCGGCGCGGATGCGCACTGGGCACCTGCTTTACGGAATGCTGAAGACACCGACCCTGCGTAATGCCCTGTTCGCCATCAGTGGCGAATTTCGCAAGGTTCAAGCGGAAAAGCTTGGAGCTGAATTTGAGGGCATCTGTGCATCTTCGCACGAGCGAACTCAGCTTGATGGCGGTACGGCGGGCGATGGCGCGGGCGGCGGCGATTCTGGCCCGGTTGGTGAGGGCGAGGCGCTGGTCAAATTTTCGATCGATCTCACCCAGCAGGCGCGCGACGGCAAGATCGACAAGATCGTCGGCCGCGATGCCGAGATTCGCCAGTGCATCGATATTCTGCTGCGCCGCCGCCAGAACAACCCGATCCTGGTGGGCGAGGCGGGCGTCGGCAAGACCGCGGTGGTCGAAGGTTTCGCCAAGCGGATCGTCGACGGTGACGTGCCCCCCGCGCTCAAGGGCGTGACGCTGCGCGCGCTCGACATCGGCCTGATGCAGGCCGGAGCGAGCATGAAAGGCGAATTCGAGAAGCGCCTTCGCCAGGTGATCGACGAAGTGGCCGCCAGCGCGACGCCGATCATCCTGTTCATCGATGAAGCGCACACGCTGATCGGCGCGGGCGGCCAGGCCGGCACCGGCGACGCAGCCAATTTGCTCAAGCCGGCACTGGCGCGCGGCGGCCTGCGCACGGTAGGCGCCACCACCTGGAGCGAATACA
>JANNZB010000391.1:0-3478 GCA_031410395.1 Novosphingobium sp. | reverse complement strand
TCCGCATGCACGCGATGCGCATCCTGAAAGACAGATTTGCCGGGATTGTCGATGCGGTTGATGCGGGCGGAAGTGGTGATCCCTATGCCGGACTCAACGCGGAAGAGGCCGCTGCGCTGAAGGAAGCCACCGGCATGGGCTTCCCGGTGGAGAGCTGGTTCGGATACAAAACCATGGGCGTTCACGCCTTCACCGCGCTTTATCAGGGCATGGTCATGGCCGACCCCACCTACTTCGACGATTTCTGGACCAAGCCGGGATATCTCGGGTTTGCCCCAACGGAATCGTTGAAGGCGGCGCGGTTGCAATATCTCACAAAAGTCAAAGCGCCGCTCAGCGAGGATGAAGCGGTAGCAAAAGGAATTACCGATCTGCGGATGCCCGGCACGGCGCGGGGAGCGGCGGAGTCAGCCTGGCAACTTGCCGTTCACGATCCGGCGAGTAAGCGGGTTGTCGCATTTCAGCTTGAAGGCACGCCGCCCGACGTAGGATTTCTTGGCGGGGATTTGTTTGTCCTGTCGGGCGAATCGAAGGGCAAGCGCATCGCGCTACGGGCGCTGGTGGGCGATACCGCGACGCTGGGAGTAGCCAACGCGGCGGCGGTGGCGACGATCAAGCCGGGCGATGAAGTGCGAGTCGATAATTCAAACTTCTTGGCGGCGCAGACATTCCACCGCCATCAGGTTCCCGACGCCAGCTACAAGGTTTATGATCAGTTCCGGGGGAGTGACGGCAAACCGCTCTACCCGCAGCGCAAGATGCTGCTTGGGCCTTTGTTCGCTGCGGGTGCGGCGGGAACAGTTCCCACTGGGCACTTCAACGGCAAGATTATCACTGTGGATTCGTTGCTCGATCGTGAAGCCGTGCCGTGGCAGGCCGATTGGTATCGCCAGCGCTTCGATGCGAATTATGGCAAGGATGCAGTGAACCGCTATCGGATCTGGTACACCGAAAATGCGCTCCATGGCGCATCAGAGGCTGCCTCTGCTCCAACCCGGGTGATCAGCTACATCCCGATCCTCCAACAGGCGCTGCGTGATGTTTCCGCCTGGGTGGAAAAGGGCATGCCGCCGCCAGCCAGCACCAATTACAAGGTTGTGGGCGGACAGGTGATCGTCCCACCTAAGGCCGATGCACGGCATGGCATTCAGCCGGTGATTGCCTTTACCGCCAATGGCAGGGCCAAGGCGCTGGTCAAGCCGGGGCAAGCGGTGCGCTTCGTCGCCACCGTGACTGCGCCCCCCGGCACTGGCATGGCGGTGGGTGCTGAGTGGGACTTTGATGGATCGGGCACCTTTGCCCAGCAGGCAAAACCCGCCAAAGTCGCGCGATCAATTACCGTTTCGGCGAGTCACGTGTTCGACAAGCCAGGCACCTTTTTCGTCGCGCTGCGCGGATATTCGCAGCGCAACGGTGATAAGAAGACGCCCTATGCGCGGGTTCCCAATATCGCGAGGGTGCGCGTGGTGGTTACGCCGCCCTGATGACACGGCGGCGCTGATACGGGTTCAATCCTTCCAGCGCCGCGCCTTGATGTTGACGTTGACCACCGTGCCGAGCGTCTCAGCGTCTTCGCCCAGCGCAAAGCCGAAATCGCCAGCCGGAATCGACCAGCCGCCATCCTTCCAGTCGGCCAGCAAGCGTGGGTCAAAAGTCATATTCACCGTTTGTGACGCGCCGGGGGCAAGGTCCAGTCGCTGATAGCCAACGAGGCGGCGGATTGCCGTTCCAGCGCGTGATACGAGGTATACCTGCGACACCGTAGCGCCTTGCCGAGCCCCGGAGTTCTTCACGCTGAAGCTTGCAGACCTCCCATCGGTCTTGAGCCCGCTCGCCGCAAAACTGGTGTAGCTCATCCCGTAACCAAAGGGGAACAATGGCTTTTTTGCGGTGCGGGCGTACCAGCGATATCCAACATCGGACCCCTCAATATCGAGATTGGCAGTGATCTGGCTGGCGGGTGCAGTGTTGTTCGAGAAGCTTTCCTCAACCTGTCCAAACCCGTCGATTTGCGGCCTCGGCAACTGGTCGACGCTCACAGGGAAGCTGATCGGCAGATGCCCCGAAGGGTTGGTATCGCCAAAGAGCACCGATGCAATAGCTTCCCCGCCGCGCGCGCCGGGATACCAGGCCTCGATCACGGCCGCGGTTCTGCTCAACCACGGCATATCGACCGGACCACCGGTTTCGAGCACGACGATGGTGGTGGGATTGGCAGCAGCGACCGCTGCGATCAGCGCATCTTGTCCGTTCGGTAGCGAAAGATCAGGCTGATCGCGGCCTTCGGTGGACCACTGGGTGGCGAAGATAATGGCGATATCGGCCTTTTTCGCCGCTGCGACCGCAGAGCTTACATAACGTCCATCATCGTATTTAACTTCGGCTTTCTTTGCCAAGGCCTTGATATATTTGACAGGTGCGGAGCCATGATAATGCTGTGCGGCGAACATCGCCATCAATCCTTCGCCGCCAAGCGGGATTGATATGGCCGGGCCTGCAGGGCCATCGACCTGCGAAGAGCCGCCGCCTGAGATTACTCCCGAATCGGCATAGCCTCCGATTACTGCGATTGACTTGGCTGTCTTCGCCAGCGGAAGCACTCCGCGCTCATTGCGCAGTAGCACGATGCCCTGCTTGGCGATGTCGAGTGCAATCAGCCCGTTGGCCGCGAAATCGATTTTGCCTCCGGGCTTTGCCGGATTGGTATCGAGACCATTGGCATAGATCGCTGCAATAATACGCTTGTTCATATCATCGAGCCGCGCCGCGAGGCCTTTGTCCTTGGCGGCAGCATCGGCGAGCGGCTTGGCGAACCACACCTGCTTATCAAGCTGTGCACCAGACTGTTGATCCAGGCCATTGATAGCAGTTGATAATTGGTGGACTGCGCCCCAGTCTGACATGACGAAACCCTTGTACCGCCAGTCTTGCTTGAGCACCTTGTTGAGCAACCAGTCATTGTCACAGGAATAAAATCCGTTGACCAGATTGTATGCGCACATCACCGATCCGGGCTTGCCGACCTCGATGCTGATCTGGAAGGCGAGCAAGTCACTTTCGCGCGCGGCGCTTTCGGAAATGCGTTCATCAACAAAGCTGCGCGCGGTTTCCTGCGCATTGAGCGCGAAGTGCTTTGCGGTGGAGATGATGTGGTTGGACTGAATTCCCGCGATCGCGCTGCCCGCTAGCGTGCCGGTAAGTAGCGGATCTTCCGAGAGATATTCGAACGTGCGGCCATTGCGCGGATCGCGCATGATGTTCGCGCCGCCCGCGAGCAAGACGTTGAAACCCTTGGCGTGCGCTTCCGATCCGATCATCGCGCCCCCGCGCCGAAGCGCACCAGGGTTCCAGCTCGATGCCATCGAAAGTCCTGATGGCAGCGCGGTTGCGCCGTCCTTGCGGATGCCGAACAGGTAGGCAACGCCCAAGCTGGCGTCGGTCTCTTTGAGCGAAGGAATGCTGAGGCGGGGGATGCCAG
>JANNZB010000390.1:0-1809 GCA_031410395.1 Novosphingobium sp. | reverse complement strand
CCAATCCGCCGCGACCACGGGCGGCGGGCGTCTGGGCAGCGGCGGGCCTGGCGGGCGCGGGACCCGTCGGAACGTCGAACAGCCGATAGGCCCGCTCGTAGAACGGCGCGGTGACGTTTCCCGAGCCTTGCGTGTTTTGATAATACAGCACGATCATATTGCGCTCCGGATCGATGATGTATTGGGTGCCGAGCATCCCTCCCCACCCATACGCCGTGTCAGACACCGCCGGCGTCGGCTTCTTCGCTTTGTGGATTTCGAATCCGAGGCCGAACTGCATGCCTTTCTCCGCGCCGCTGTTTTCCGGAAGTCGATTGATCGTGGTCATCAGCTCGACCGTTTCCGGACGCAGGATACGGCGGCCGTTGAACTCGCCCTTATTCAGCAGCATCTGGCAGAACTTCGCGTAGTCGGCGATCGGCCCGTTCAAACCCAGCGCGCCATCGCAGTAGGTTTGATCGGCGCTGACCGCCCTTTCGCCCCACTGGATCGCGGCGAGCTCGAGTTTTCCATTCGTCACCTGGTAGCCTTTGACGAAGCGCGGGAGCGCCTCCGGAGCATAATACCAATCGGTGTCGTTCATCCCCATTGGCTTCAAGACCGTCTCCTTAACGTAGTCTCGCAATGATTTTCCGGAGATACGCTCGATCATATAGGCAAGCATACTGGAGCTGATGTGATAGCTATATTGGGTACCAGGATCGAAGCCGAGC
Source organism: Novosphingobium sp. (assembly GCA_031410395.1). Classification (GTDB taxonomy): domain Bacteria; phylum Pseudomonadota; class Alphaproteobacteria; order Sphingomonadales; family Sphingomonadaceae; genus Novosphingobium. The sequence continues at coordinate 1,096 of JANNZB010000390.1, read as the reverse complement.
GGATACTTCGCCAGATCGCGCATGGAATCTCGCAAATACTTCGGTCTGCTGGTGCCTGGTCCGGAAGGAGGGCCTCCGCGAGCACGCACCCCGCTGCGAATCTGGCTGACGAGCCCCGCATTCAAGCCCGAGGTGTGGCTCATCAGGTGAACGAAGGTCATCGGCGATTTTACCGGCCGCGTCTCATAGGTGCCGTCCGGGTTCACCTTTGTCACCACTTTGTCCGAGATCTCGGGAAAGTACTTCGAAACGGGATCGTCGATGGCGACCTTTCCCTGTTCGACCAGCGACATGAACGCGACGGTAATGATCGCTTTGGTCTGCGACATAAGCACGTAGTAGTCGTCAACGATGGCGGGAATCCGTTTCTCAACATCCTTCCAACCGAAGGCGCGATTGTAAACGACGTTGCCGTCTTTGGCTACGAAGCCCACCACGCTGCCGACTTTCTGATCATCGACGTAGGATTGCAGCAACGCGTCGATTTGCGCGATCTGCTCCGCGTTCACGCCAATTTTTTTCGGGTCGGCGGAGAAGTTCAGTTGCTGAGGGGCGGCGGCACCCGGCGCAGACTTTGAAAGCAGCTTATTGGCTCCTGGTTGTTGAGCATGAGCGAGCGTACAAAGACCGAGTGCCGCCAGAACCGCTGAGAGATAAGTAAAGTGTGCTATGCGATGCAAAATCGTTCCTCCAAAATCCGGGTGTTACTTGAAGAGTTTCGGGGCGAATTCAATGAGATAGTCGCGCCAGTTCGACCAGTTATGCCCCCCTCCGCTCTCATGGCTGACCACGTCAAAGCCATGCTTCTTGAAGAGCGCGACGCTGGCATTGCTGGTGGTGTAGAGAAAATCGTCTTTGCCAACGCCGAACCAGAAGAGCTTGAGACCCTTCTTCCACCCGGTGTTGTCCAGAGCTGCCTTGTTCTGCTCCTCCCAAGGAAAGGAGGCAGCGGCGGTGGGCACCGGTTGCCCTGGCGCGTTCCTGGGGACGATCCCGAAGAGTCCCGAGCTGAAGACGCCGACATAACCGAAGTCGGCCAGGCGGGGAACGGCGACATTGAGCGTCTGAAATCCGCCCATCGAGAGCCCTGCAATCG
>JANNZB010000389.1:0-6587 GCA_031410395.1 Novosphingobium sp. | reverse complement strand
GTACCACAGCGGCAGTCAGCGGGCTCGGCGCGGTCGAAAAAATGAACCCGCGCGCCCGGTTGATCAGGAAGTCGCGCATCACCTTCGGCCCGCATAGCAGCGCGCCCTCGGCACCCAGTGCCTTGCCGCAGGTGTGCAGCGAAATAATGTTGTCGCGGGCAGGCAGCGCCGCCACCAGTCCGCTCCCCTTCGGCCCGCAAATCCCGGTGGCATGGGCCTCATCGACCAGCAGCACTGCGCCGTGGCGCTCCGCCAGCCGAGCCAGATCAGCCAGCGGGGCAAAGTCGCCATCCATCGAATAGAGCGATTCGACCGCGATCCACGCTTGCCCCGTGTTGCCCGCGATGCGCCATGCTTTCAGAGCGTTTTCAAAGGCTGAAATCTCGTTATGGCGCACCGCCTGATGGCTTGCACGGGTCAGCCGCAGCCCCTCGTGCATCGATGCGTGGACCAGTTCATCATACAGGATCAGATCACCGCGCTGGGGGAGCGTCGACAGCAGCGCCGAATTGGCAGTGTAGCCGGTGGCGAAGAACAGCGCAGCTTCTGCACCGACAAATGTCGCCATTTCGGACTCAAGCGCTTCGTGCTCAGGGCTGTTGCCGCGTAGCAGCCGCGATCCGCCTGCGCCCACCGCAATGCCACTATCCAGCGCGGCGCGTGCCGCTTCGGCTAGGCGCCCCGATGCGGCGAGGCCAAGGTAATCGTTTGAGGCGAAGTCTATGCCTGCGTCCGGCGTCAGGCTGCGCAGGCGGCCTATGTCGGCGAGGTTAGCCAAGTCGGCGCGTTGAGCACCGAAAAGCCCCCCCTGTTGAGCTACGCTCGCCTCCGGATCAGGAGAGGGGTTGGGGTGCGGTCCCGCCGGCTCATGCAATGCTGGCGAATGAGGAGAGCCCCCACCCCCGGCCCCTCCCCTGAAGAGGAGGGGGGAAGAAGGAGCGTTCTCACTCAACCCCTCGCCCCAAACAGCGCCGAACCCACCCGGACATGGGTCGCGCCAAGCATCACCGCCGTCTCAAAATCATCGCTCATGCCCATCGAAAGCCCAGCCACGCCGTTGTCGTCGGCCAGCTTATCGAGCAGCGCGAAAAACGGGGCGGCTTCGATGCCAAACGGCGGCACGCACATCAGCCCGGCGAGCGAAATTCCAGCAGCGCGCGCCTCTGCGAGCAATCCCGGCAGATCAGCGATCGCGCAGCCGCCCTTTTGCTCCTCAGCGCCAATGTTGACCTGAACGAAGCACGGCACCTGCCGCCCCGCCTTGTCCATCGCGCGCGCCAAAGCGTTCACCAACGAAGACCGGTCAAGCGAATGGATCACATCAAACAGCGCCACCGCCTCATCCGCCTTGTTCGATTGCAGTTGCCCGACAAGGTGCAGGTCGATGCCGGGATGCGCCTCGCGCAAGGCTGGCCACTTGGTCTCAGCCTCCTGCACCCGGTTCTCACCAAACACCCGCTGACCCGCGTCGATCAGCGGCGTGATGTGCTCAGCGGGGTGGGTTTTGCTGATCGCGATCAGCTTGATCTCGTCGGTGCTGCGCTGCGCAATTGACGCGGCGCGGGCAATGCGGCTGTGAACATCAGCAAGCAAAGAGGCTGGCGCTAGCAGGGAGGCTGGTTCGCTCATCGCGCGATGCTATAGCGATGCCATGCCCCTATGCCAGACCTTATGCGCCAGACCTTGATTCCCACCGTTTGGCTCATAAGCGATGCGCGCAACGATGCCGCGCTTGAAAGCGTGCTGAAACGTCTGCCGCGCGGGAGCGGGTTTGTCTTCCGGCATTATCATTTGGGTGAGGCCGAACGACGGGCGCGGTTTCAAATACTTGCCAAGCTTGCGCAGGCACGGGGGCATGTTGTGGTGCTTTCGGGCGATGCACGGAAAGCGCGGCGATGGGGTGCTGATGGGGCCTATGGACCCGCGAGCACCCTTTCACGCGGGCCCGCCTGCCTGCGATTGGTTACCGCCCATTCGCTGCGCAATCTTGCCACGTTAGGCCGAGCCAGCGCGGCGCTGCTATCTCCGGTCTATTCCACCCGCAGTCATCCTGGCGGCAAAGTGCTCGGACCGCTTCGATTTCGCCTGATTTCGCAGCAATCAGCGGTGCCGGTGATCGCGCTCGGCGGCATGACAGCGGTGCGGGCAATGGCGCTGGACTGCCATTCGTGGGCGGCAATCGATGGCCTGATTCCCCGCGTAGGCGGTGATCTCAGGAGGAAATCGGGTCCCTAGAGGTCTGAGGCTCCCGTCTTCGCGGGGGAGCGAGGATATAAAATACGACGAACCGAATCCGCGCAAACCGCAAGGATTCTTGACGCGGAGTCACCGGTAGGCGCATTAAGCCGTGCGTAACATGCGGGGGTACGAATAATGGCAAGCCAGGCGATAGGCGGTGCGCGCAGGGCAAGCGGCGGGAACTGGCGCACTGCTATGCGCCGATCGCTGCGACGCGCCGCTGAAATGGGCGCCGCGGCGGTGCTGTTCGCTGCGACGATGTTCCTGGCGCTGGCACTGGCTTCGTACCATCAGACCGACCCATCAATGTCGACCGCGGCTGGCGGCGCGGTGCTCAACTGGATGGGCGCAAGCGGGGCGTGGATCGCTGACCTTGCCCTGATGCTGTTTGGCCCGGTGGCGGTGCTGCTGGTGCCGCTGCTGTTCGTATCGGGCCGCAAAATGTGGCGGCTGGCGAGCGACGAGGATGAAGCGCCCGCGCCGCACGGCTGGTGGCACGGGTTCCTGATGCTGCTCGGCGCAATGCTGCTGCTGGCGACGGTGCTGGCGCTGTTGCCGGGATCGTCAGGCTGGTCGTTCCCCGCTTCAATTGGCGGGCTTTCGGGGATGCTGGGGGCAAAGCTGCTCCACGCTGCGGTCTCACTCTTGCCTCATGGCGCGCAATCATGGGTAACGCTGGTTGCGGCAGTGTTTTGCGCTGGCGGCGGCGCGGTGCTGGCCGGGCGGGTGTTCGCGATTGACTGGGCCGGGCTGTTCACGCTCCCCCCCGGGCTGTTCCGCGCGCCTGCTATGCTCCGCAAGGAAGCCATGCCCCGGCTCAAACGCACGCGCGAAGATAAGTTTCAGGCTGATACTGCCGTGCCGATTGTCGCGCGCCGTGCCCCGGAAATTTCAGACCCCACCCGCGCCGCACGTCCGGCCCAGCTTTCAGGATCAAGCCGGCAAGGTGACCTGTTCGATTCGTGCGAATTGCCCAGCCTCGATCTGCTTGAGGACCCTAAAGCGCAGTCCGCGCCCAAACTTGATAAACTGGCGCTCGAAAAGAACGCGCGGCTGCTTGAAACCGTGCTCGATGATTTCAACGTCAAGGGCGAGATCACTGCGGTGCGTACCGGGCCTGTCGTCACAATGTATGAACTCGAACCCGCGCCAGGGATCAAGGCCAGCCGGGTCATGGGCCTTGCCGATGATATCGCCCGCAACATGAGCGCGATTTCGGCGCGGGTGTCCGCTATCCCCGGCCGCACCGTTATGGGGATCGAACTGCCCAATGCGGATCGCCAGATGGTGAGCTTCAAGGAATTGGTCGCCTGCGAGGCATTTGCCCGCGCGAAGGGCCTGTTGCCGATCATTCTCGGCAAGGATATCTCGGGCGGGCCGATTGTTGCCGATCTTGCCGCGATGCCGCATCTGCTTGTCGCTGGCACCACCGGGTCGGGCAAATCGGTGGGGCTCAACGCGATCCTGCTGTCGCTGCTCTACCGGCTCACGCCCGCGCAGTGCCGGATGATCCTGATCGATCCGAAGGTGCTCGAACTTTCGGTCTATGACGACATCCCGCACCTGCTCTCTCCGGTGGTGACCGAGCCTGCCAAGGCGGTGCGCGCGCTGAAGTGGGCGGTCGAGGAAATGGAGCGCCGCTACCGCCAGATGAGCGAAATCGGCGTGCGCAACCTTTCGGGCTTCAATGACAAGATCAGCTCTGCCATCGCCAGGGGCAAGCCGCTCGGCAAGCGCATCGCCATCGGCTTCGATGCCGAAACCGGCGAGGAAATCTACGAAGACCAGCAATACGATTACAAGGTGCTGCCGCAGATCGTCATCATCGTTGACGAGCTTGCCGATCTAATGATCACCGTCGGCAAGGAAATCGAGGTGCTGATCCAGCGGCTCAGCCAAAAGAGCCGCGCGGCGGGCATCCACCTGATCATGGCCACCCAGCGGCCTTCGGTCGATGTCATCACCGGGGTTATCAAGGCCAACCTGCCGACGCGTATTTCGTTTGCCGTCGCCAGCCGGATCGACAGCCGCACGATTCTCGGCGAACAGGGCGCTGAGCAACTGCTCGGCAAGGGTGATATGCTCTACAAGCCCGCGAGCGATCCGGTGGTCCGCGTCCACGGGCCGTTCGTTTCGGATGATGAGGTCACCCGCGTCGCCGAATACTGGCGCGCGCAGGGCAAGCCGGACTATGTCGATTCGGTCACCGAAGAGCCCGAAGACGGCGGCTTCGGCTTTGATGATTTCGACGCTGCCAGCGATTCGCCCGACGAGCGCAAATACCGCCAGGTCTGCCAGTTGGTGTTTGAAAGCCAGAAAGCCTCGGCCAGCTGGATCCAGCGGCAGATGGGCGTCGGCTATAACACCGCCTCAAAATGGGTCGAGCGGATGGAGGCGGACGGATTTGTCGGCCCGTCCAATCACGTCGGGCGGCGGGACATTTACCGCGATAGCGACGGGAATCCTTTGTAAACCGGGTGACGGCAGGCAGCAAAAAGGCGCGAGAGATTTCTCTCCCGCGCCCTTCGTTGAACTTGAAGCGGGTCAGGCGAAGGTATCGCCCAGTTCGCCGCCGAGCGGGTCCGAGCCGTAATTGTTGTTGCCAACTGTCCCGCGGCTGCAAAACCATACGATCAGCAGGATGAGCCCGATCAGCGGGATCAGGGCGATCCAGTACCACCAGCCAGAACGGTTGGTATCATGCAGTCGGCGCACCATTGCCGAAAGACTTGGCAGGAGTAAAACAAGCGCCGTCAGACAATAGACGTAGCCATAACCCATGCTTTGCTGTTCGCCCGAAATAGGATTGGCCATCATGAAAGTCAGGCCAAGCATTCTATCGATAATGACAGAGACCGTGTAACAAATCACGGCAAACAAGATGAAGTACCAGTATTCCGAGCGCGAAGCCCGGCCTTGCCATGTCACGAATTTTGACAGGCACGTTTTGATCGATTCACTGAATGTCATAAACCTACTCCCCCGTTTCGACTCGAAACGCAGGAAGTTAATCATGCCATTCCAATCGGCACAAACAAAAACATCCGCCATTGCGGTCATTTCGTTTCAACTGTAACGGCTTTGCCAAAGGAGACCTGCCATGCGTGTCGGCACCGTTCGCGAAATCAAGAACCATGAATACCGTGTTGGCCTGACGCCCGAGTCCGCGCGCGAGCTGACGATGCATGGGCATGAGGTGTGGGTTGAGAGCGGCGCAGGGCTAGGGATTGGCGCGAGCGATGCCGATTACCTCGCCGCTGGCGCAGTGATCCAGCCCGATGCCAAGACCATTTTTGCGTCTTGCGAGATGGTGGTAAAGGTCAAGGAACCGCAAGCCGCCGAATGCGCGATGCTGCGCGAAGGGCAGGTGCTCTACACCTACCTCCACCTCGCGCCCGATCCGGAACAGACCGCCGCGCTCATAAAATCAGGCGTCACCGCGATTGCCTATGAAACCGTTACCGGCCCGGGCAACTCGTTGCCTTTGCTCAAGCCGATGAGCCAGGTTGCCGGTCGAATGTCGATCCAGGCCGGAGCGACCGCGCTGCAGAAAGCGCACGGCGGGCGCGGGGTTCTGCTCGGCGGGGTGCCGGGGGTGCTGCCGGGTAAGGTGCTGGTGATCGGCGGCGGCGTGGTTGGTTTTCACGCGGCGCAGATGGCGGTGGGCATGGGCGCAGACGTCACCATCCTCGATCAGGATCCTGATGTTCTGGAACGCCTGTCAAACCACTTTGAAAACCGGGCGAAAACGCGATTCTCAAACCGCTCGACCGTGCAGCAGATGATTTGCGATGCCGAACTGGTGATCGGCGCGGTGCTTGTCCCCGGCGCGGCGGCTCCCAAGCTGGTGACGCGCGACATGCTCGGCTGCATGAAGCCCGGCGCGGTGCTGGTTGATGTCGCCATCGATCAGGGCGGCTGCTTCGAAACCAGCCACGCTACTACACACGCCGATCCGACTTACATCGTTGATGGCATCGTCCACTATTGCGTCGCCAACATGCCCGGCGCGGTGGCGCGGACCAGCACTTATGCGCTGAACAACGTCACCCTGCCACACGCGCTCAGGATGGCTGATATGGGCTGGAAAGCCGCGCTAAAGGCCAACCCGCATTTGGCCAATGGGCTGAATGTCTCAGGCGGCAAGGTGACCTATGAAGCGGTGGCGAGGGAACTGGGCTATGAATATATGCCGGTGGCGGATGTGTTGGGCTAGGCAATTCCGCGTCCCCGCGAAGGCGGGGACCTCAGGCCGGCTGCCCGAACAGTGCTTAGATCGGCCTGAGGCCCCCGCCTTCGCGGGGAATCACGGGTTGTTGAACGGTCCGAACGCCGCCGCCACCTCAGCA
>JANNZB010000388.1:0-1737 GCA_031410395.1 Novosphingobium sp. | reverse complement strand
GAAAAATTTTGGCGGCGGTGTTGGGTCAATTCGCCTCCAGTCTGGTGGCGCGAAATTCCAGAGGCGACATGCCCCGGCGACGACGAAAGGCCTTGGCGAGATAGTTGCCATCGGCAAAACCGGTCGCTTCGGCGATGTCGCCGACCTTCATCTCGGTTGCCAGCAGCAGGCGTTCGATCCGCTCCAACCGGCGTTCCAGCACGAAATCGGAGGGTGGCAGGCCCAGGCTGGCGGTGAATTGCCGCACGAAATGGGCGCGGCTGGTGCCCGCGATGGCGGCAAGGCGGTCAATTGGCAAGGCGGTCGCAAGATTGGCGTCGATGAAATCGGCCACCCGGGCCATCGCGGCGGGCAGCGGGGTTTCGGGCAGGTCGCGGCTGCCGAAAACGCTGTCATGCAGGGTGGTCATCGCGGCATAAGCCTCGGTCGAGGCAGCACCCGGGGTCGGTTTGGGCGTGGCGATCAGGGCAAGGCAGGCGGCGGCAAGGCGGTCGGTCAAGCCGGGACCGATTTCCAGAACCGGACCGGCGGCATCAAGGATTTCGCGGGCCAGACGCAGCGCCTCTCGCCCGTGCAGCAGCAGCCAGAAATATTCCCAATGGCCACCGCGTTCCAGCCAGTAGCGATGCGGGTGCGGTATGGTCACGAGCATGGTTTGACCCGGGACAAGCCGATAGCTGGTCCCGGCGTAGTCGAGCCGCCCTTCGCCAAGAATGGTATGTTGGATGACCAAAAACGGCGAATTGCCGCGTTTCAGGCCATCCCAGGCGTAGATTTCGTTCATCCGCTGTTCATAGCCGACACTTGCGGCCATGCAATGCAGGGGGGCGGTGTTGCGGGGCAGGGTGAGGGCGCGGATGTCATGGCCGTGGGACAGAAGGTTGTATAGCATGAAATTACCCGTGTTGGCACAAGTTTTCTCTACACCCAATTGGGCTGCGGCACTATCCTTTCGTGCAACTGCAAGGCCGCAGCGGCGAGGAGAAGCGTATGTCGTTCAAAATTACCATCATCGGCGCGGGCAGCGTCGGGTTCACCAAGAAGCTGTGTTCCGACATTCTGAAAGTGCCGGAGTTCGAGGATGTGGAAATCGCCCTCACCGATATCAACGCGCATAATCTGGACATGATCACCCAGATCATCCGGCGGATCGTGTCGATCAATGGGTTGAAGACCAAGGTGACGTCCTCGGTGGACCGGCGTGTGGCGCTGGAAGGCGCGCGCTATGTGATGAACGTGGTGCGGATCGGCGGGCTGGAAGCCTTTGCCGACGATATTCGGATTCCGCTGAAATATGGCGTCGATCAGTGTGTTGGCGATACGATTTGCGCGGGTGGCATATTGTATGCGCAGCGCGGCATCTCGGCGATGTTGGAATTCTGCAAGGATATCAATGAGGTTTGCGAGCCGAACGCCTTGCTTTTGAACTATGCCAACCCGATGGCGATGATGACCTGGGCGGCGATTGATCATGGCAAGGTGCGGACGGTCGGCCTGTGCCATGGCGTGCAGAACGGGCATCGGCAGATTTCCCGGGCCTTGGGCGTGCCGATGGAGGAGGTCGATATCGTCTGTTCGGGTATCAACCATCAGACCTGGTATCTGGAAATCCTGCACAAGGGCCGCAAGGTCAGCCGCGATGAACTGACGGCAGCGTTCGAGCGGCATCCGAAGTTTTCCGAACAGGAAAAGGTGCGGATCGACGTGTTGAAGCGATTCGGGTTCTATTCGACCGAG
>JANNZB010000387.1:0-3500 GCA_031410395.1 Novosphingobium sp. | reverse complement strand
TCCGCCAGCAGCTGCTTCAGTGCGGGGCGCTCGATGTTCCCGCCAGAGAACCCGCCATCATCATAGAATTCTGGCGCCAGCGTCCAGCCTTCATGCTGCTGGCTCATGACATAGGCAGAACATGCCTCCCGCTGGGCATCAAGGCTGTTGAAAGCCTGATCAAGACCTTCCTCTGTCGACTTGCGGGTGTAGATCGCACAGCGCAGCTTCTTGCCGGGACTAGCCATTGTCGGTGACTTCCAGTTTGCCGAGCCGCGGACTGCGCAGCCCGAAGAAGCGCGGTCCCGACCATCCCGTCCCGGTGATGCGTCGGGCAATCGTCGAAAGTGAGCTGATCCGTTCGCCGCGGTATTCGAAACCACTTTCCAAAACTATGACCTGATGGACTTCGCCGTGCCATGTTCGCGACAACCAGGTCCCGGGCTTCATGGAAACCGGCTCCAGTTTGGGGCGATCAACTTTGCCGAGAAGCTGATCAAGCTGTCGCTGCACAGGCCTGCTGAGGCCCCCATGCACCTGCTCCTGCATGGCATAGGCGAGGGCTCTGGTCAGCAGACCTGACCCGAAGGCTGTTGGCGCAGGCTTGCCATGAAGCCTGCGCCATTCTGCTTTCTTGTCGGCAACACTCATCGCGGTCATCGCGGCGATACGAGCGTCGAGCATCATGCCGCTGGCACCTCAACCCGGTAACAGCGTTTGCCCTCGACCTTCTCACTGATCAGCACATGCCCTTTCTTCTTCAGACCTGTGAGCGCTGCGCGGGTCGTGTGAGGGAGCCATCCGGTGGCGGCGACGAGATCGTCGATAGATGCGCCGGTCGGGCGGCGCAGCAGGTCCAACACCATGTTTACCTTGCTCTGGGGTTTCGCAGCAGAAGGAGTGGGTGCTGTTGGCGCAACCTCAGTGGCTACGATGGCAGCATTAATCGCCGCCGATTCAGGCTTGGCCCTCCGGGCCATCTTGCGAGGGCGCTTGGCGGACTTGGGTTCAGTTGCGGTGTTCATTGGGTGGTTCTCCATTGCGGAGCAGCGACCATCGCTGCTCCCACCAACCAAGGCCCCGCCGATAGCATCGGTCAGGGCAGCGGCCAGTCATGCCGGCCGCGATTCAGTAAACAACCCAATGCTTGGATGGCGGGTGAAGTCGAGTGGATGTTAGCCCTGCTGACAGTACTGCGACACGACTTCTCGCATGCCTTTGGTCGTGGCGGCGCCATGGACTAAAATGTGACTGTGTTAGTTTCTCACGACCAGGATTGTAGACCTGAGCGAGGCAGAACTGCTCCCGACTAAAATCGTAAAGCTGCCCGGTTCAACCGCCCAGATCATATCTAGCGTCCAGAAAGCCAAATCAGCGGGAGTAAGGTCAAACCGGACGGTGCGCTTTTCGCCTGCCTTCAGCGTGATGCGCTGGAAGGCCTTGAGTTCCAGCAACGGGCGCGGCACCGTGCTGAATTCATCACAAATATAGAGCTGCACAACTTCGTCACCCGGAAGATGGCCGGTATTGGTCAGGTCCACCTCGACCGTAAAACTCTCGCTGACGCCGATTTCTTTCTTGGTCAGGCGTGGCTCGGAAATGTCAAAACTTGTGTAGCTGAGACCATAGCCGAAGGGGAAAAGAGCGGTGTGTTTGCCCTCGACATATTGGTTCACATCGGCCGAGGGATGCCGGTTGTAGAAAATCGGGAGATCGCCAACCGAGCGCGGAATTGAAACCGTCAACTTGCCGCCGGGATTGATCTTGCCGAACAAGACATCGGCAAAGGCGTTGCCGCCCTCCTGTCCCAGATACCACCCCTCGACAAGGGCATTGGCCTTTTCCGCCAGGTGGGGAACCGAGAGCGGCCTGCCATTCAACAAGAGTGTGATAAAGGGCTTGCCGGTGGCCAACATCGCTTCGACCAGCTTGTCTTGATCGCCAATCAGGTTGAGCGAATCGCGATCGCCGGGTTGTTCAAACTGAACTGCTTCTCGGGTGACTTCTGGCCGGTCCCCCAGAACAAGCAGGATAACGTCAGAATTCTGAGCAACGTCGATTGCTTCGGCGATACGGGCCGCGTTGTCGGCCGCTGGAACCGGGATATAGCTGTTGTGGCCCGGTCGACCATTGGCATCAGGTTGTGTGATCCACACGCCGTCGGCATTCCTGATAGCGATCCCTGGGCCTGCTGCCGCCTCGATTCCAGCCAGTATGCCGACAGCCTTCGCATTTTCGCCGGAATAGCCCCCGAAAATTGGTTCGACAGCATTCGGGCCGATCACCGCCAGCCTCAGCTTTGCTTGAGGATCGAGCGGCAGAACCCCGTCATTCTTGAGCAGGATCAGCGCCTTTTGCGCAACCTTTCGTGCGAGCGCGATGTCGGATGCCGTGTTTGTTCCGCGTGTGACCAGCTTTAGCTCAGCATATGGCTGTTCGAAAAGGCCCGCTTCAAACTTAAGTGCCAGAATGCGGGCAACGGCGGCGTCGATCTGTGCTTCCGCAACGCGCCCTTGCCTGACGAGAGCGGGCAGGTTTCCATAGGCCGCACCTTCGGGCAATTCCGCGTCCACGCCAGCATTGAGCGCGAGCACGGCGGCGTCATCGTTGTTGGCGGCCATGTGGTGATGTTTGACGAGGTTTTCGATGCCTCCATAGTCGCTCATGTAAACACCCTTGAAGCCGAGCAGGTCGCGGCCGGTCTTTTTGAGCAGGTCAGGATTGGCATGGGCGGGGATGCCGCCGACTTCGTTGTAGGAAGGCATGACCATCGCCGGGTTGGCGTGCTTTACGACGTGGGCGAAGGGGACGAGGTAATTCTCGCGCAAATCGCGCTCGCTCATGTTGGCAGGGGCTATATTCAATCCTGACTGAGGCGAGCCGTGAACGAAATGTTTGAGCGTCGCAAAGACCCGATCTCTGCCCAGTGGCCGCGTCCGTCCCTGAAGACCGCGCACGGCGGCGATGCCCATCGCGCCGGTGAGGTAAGGGTCTTCGCTGAAAAATTCTTCCATTCGCCCAAAGCGCGGCTCGCGCATCAGGTCCAGCACAGGACTGAGGCCAATGGTTGCGCCGCGCAGGCGGGCTTCGCGGGCCGTGACGGTATAGACTTGTTCGACCAGATCCGGGTCCCAGGTGCTGGCGATTGCCGGGGGAATCGGAAACACTGTCGCCCCCGAAGCCTGCAGCCCATGGGCTGTTTCCTCGTGGAACAGCGCAGGAATGCCAAGCCGCGTGTGCTCGACGAGAAAGCGCTGCATTTCGTTGGCGATTTTAGCAGCATCCTCGGGATCGCGAAAGCGTGCGGTTCTGAACCGCGCTGTCCCCATGGTATCGGCAGGGCGGGCAATTTGGCCGATACCGTTGGCAAAGGCCTTGGCTGCCTTGTCCGGCACCAACCGCTCGTCAGCACCAAAGATGCCGAACTTTCCAAGCCAGATCACGCGCATCTGCGCGACCTTTTCCTCAAGCGTCATGCGTGCGAGCAGGTCACTGACACGGTTGGCAATTGGGGCAGTGGG
>JANNZB010000386.1:0-2462 GCA_031410395.1 Novosphingobium sp. | reverse complement strand
ACCTCGACCAGTTCGGGGAACGTTTCGTCCTCAAGCGGCAATGTCTCGAGTTCGTCGGGCAACGTGTCTTCATCGAGCGGCAACGTCTCAACCTCGAGCGGTAACGTCAGCACATCGTCGGGCAACAATGCCAGCTCTTCGAGCAGCAGCTCGTCGAGTTCGTCTTCGTCTTCGTCCAGCTCATCATCGAGCTCTTCTTCGGGTGGGTCGAACGGATCAAGTGGCTCTTCGGGAAGCTCTGGATCCAGCGGATCGAGCGGCTCATCTGGCAGTAGCGGCTCAAGCGGTTCTTCGGGCAGCACCAGCGGTTCAACCTCGGGCAGCAGCAGTGGATCGACCAGCAGCTCAACCTCGGGCAGCACTTCGGGCAGTAGCACCGGAACAAGCAGCGGCACCGATGTTCCGGCACCGCCAATGCTGGTGCTGTTCGGCGCGGCAGCGGCAATGCTCGCCGGTCGCCGCCGCAAGGCGCTGATCAAGTCCGACGGCTGATAGCGGCATAACGGTTACATGGACGGGGCGGCTTTTCGGGGCCGCCCTTTCCGATTCAGCCTGGGGAAGATTTCCGCGAAAGGCTCCACAATGTCGCAAGGCCCACGGCAAGCCACACCACATTGAGCGCGGTGGACGGGATCGCCCCGTGCCAGCCCGAATTGACGACGAACCCGGCTGATCCAATCACATTGAGCCATTGATAGGAGGCGGAGCGCCCCTCAAGTTTCCCGAGCGAGACGAGAATGTACGAGCCGAGGATCAGCAGCGCGCCGATCCAGCCGCAGGCTTCGATAGCGAGATCCTGCACGGACATCTTGGTTACTCCCAAAGGCAAACGGGGCAGACAGCACACGCTGTCCGCCCCGCGGTTGCAAATATCAGTGCAATCAAGCAGCCAGCTTCCTCAGCACATACTGCAGGATCCCGCCGTTCATGAAGTACTCGACCTCGTTCGCGGTATCGATGCGGCACAGCGCCTTGAAGGTGAAGGTGGTGCCATCCTTGCGGGTGACGCCGACTTCAACTTCCTGACGGGGCTCAAGAGTGGCAACGCCGGTGATGGTGAACAGATCATCGCCGCTCAGCCCCAAAGTTTCGCGGTTGACGCCTTCAGGGAATTGCAGCGGCAACACACCCATGCCAACCAGATTGGAGCGGTGGATACGCTCAAAGCTTTCAACGATCACCGCGCGCACGCCGAGCAGTTTGGTTCCTTTTGCTGCCCAATCGCGGCTTGATCCGGTGCCGTATTCCTTACCGGCGATCACAACCAAGGGCGTGCCCTTGGCCTTGTGCGCCATCGCCGCGTCATAGATCGATATCACATCGCCTTCGAACAGCGTCATCCCGCCTTCAGTGCCGGGAACCATCTCGTTCTTGATGCGGATATTGGCGAAGGTGCCGCGCACCATGACATCGTGATGCCCGCGCCGCGCGCCATAGGAAGAGAAAACAGCTTTGGCGACCTGATGCTCCATCAGCCAGCGCCCCGCCGGGCTATCAACCTTGATGTTGCCCGCCGGGCTGATGTGATCGGTGGTGATCGAATCGCCGAGGATGGCGAGCGGCATGGCCTCGATAATGTCCGCCACCGGCGCCGGGTCCATCGTCATGCCATCAAAATAGGGCGGATTGGCGATATAGGTGCTGCCCGCGCGCCACTGATAGGTTTCCGATCCGGTGACCTGAATTGCCTGCCAGTGCTTGTCGCCCTTATAGACATCGGCATAGCGGGCGCGGAACATCGAACGGTCAAGGCAGCTCGCCATAGTCTCCGACACTTCCTGATTGGTCGGCCAGATATCCTTGAGGTAAACTGGATTACCCGCGTCGCTGGTGCCGATCGGCGTGGTGACGAAATCTTCGATCACCGTGCCCTTGAGCGCATAGGCGACGACCAGCGGCGGCGAGGCGAGGAAGTTTGCCCGCACGTCGGGCGAAACCCGGCCTTCAAAGTTGCGGTTGCCCGAAATTACCGAGGCGGCGACGATGTTGTTGCCGTTGATCGCCGCGCTGATCGGCTCCGCCAAAGGACCGGAGTTGCCGATGCAGGTGGTGCAGCCATAGCCGACAAGGTTGAAGCCAATCGCATCAAGGTGGTCTTGGAGGCCTGCTTTGACGAAATAGTCCGTCACAACCTGGCTTCCCGGTGCCAGCGAGGTTTTAACCCATGGCTTGGGCTTGAGT
Organism: Novosphingobium sp.; assembly: GCA_031410395.1. Taxonomy (GTDB): domain Bacteria; phylum Pseudomonadota; class Alphaproteobacteria; order Sphingomonadales; family Sphingomonadaceae; genus Novosphingobium. The sequence goes on along the minus strand of JANNZB010000386.1, from coordinate 281 downwards.
CCGAGCTCATTCGCCTTTTTCGCCAGCAGGCCTGCGGCGACCATCACCCCGGGATTCGAGGTATTGGTGCACGATGTGATCGCGGCGATCACCACGTCGCCATCGCCGATATCGAAATCGCGCCCTTCGACAGCCACGCGGGTCTGCGTCTTTTGATAGGTTTCGATCAGGTCCTTGTTGAACACGTCATCAACCTGGGTGAGCGCAACCTTGTCTTGCGGACGCTTTGGCCCAGCGAGCGAAGGAACTACAGAACCCATATCGAGTTCGAGCGTGTCAGT
>JANNZB010000385.1:0-5217 GCA_031410395.1 Novosphingobium sp. | reverse complement strand
TTTTTACTTTCACCGTCAGCCCTGCGGCTTCAGCGGCGGGAAACTCAGGCTCTATCCGCTCACCGGCGCGGGGCATATCGATATCGCGCCCAGTCACAACAGCCTGGTGGTGTTTCCGTCCTTTGTGCAGCACGAAGTGTTACCGGTTGCCTGCCCTACGCGCGACTTCATGGATGCGCGCTTTACCGTCAATTGCTGGTTCCGCAAGGCGCCCAAAATTGCGAACTGACGAATGGGCCAAAGCGCTGGCTACGGTGCGCAAACCCCCGCGCCGTTGCAGTTGACTGTGCTGGAGCACGAAGTTTGTGAAAGGCAATCGCCAGGCGACGAACATCCGCAGCTCGCCGCCTGAGCCGGTGTCGGCACCGAGATCATGGCCACGATGGGCACCATTATCGCGCCTTTGCCAAGTGCTTTGACCAGGTCACGGCGGCTGGGGTACGCCGGTGCAACCACCCGCTCTTGAAGCAGGTCGCAGCGCGACAGCATGTCGAGAGCGCGCCAAACCGACGATTCGGGAACATGGTCGTCCGGCATCTGGTCTTGCAGCTTCGCGCCAAGCCCAGCCACGCTGCTGGCGCCATCACAGGCGCGCCAGACGGCAGCGGCAAACGGATTGAGCGTGATAGCTTCGTCTTTGTTCAGATCATAGACCAGCACTTCGCTGTCCATGTCACGCACCACCAATTCATCGGCACGCGCAAGTGGTTTAATCTGTGATTCCATGACAAAAACCCCCATCAATCAACAAAGGTGAAGTAAAGGCGTCTGAAAAGCAAGCGTTAGCTGGAAAACAAGGCATTGAACTTTGCGGCAATTTCCATCACGCATTTTTTATGCTTCCCACACTCAGCACGCTCCCTGATCTTGCGCGTTCGCGCTGGGTCGGTAACTTCGTCTTTGGCGGCTATGGCGCGCGCATCGGTGTGCGCTTTACCGATCGCGTTCTGGGCGCGCAGCTTGCGTTGCGCCCCACTCCGGGCGTGCGCCCGGCGGCACCGGGCAAGGCGGACCGCATGCTTTCAGTCTTTCGCAGTAATGGCCGCTATTGGATATATGCCGATGATGAAATGAAGTGCCAGCCGGTTCTTCGTGCGGACCTGCTGGATGCTTTCGACACCCATCTGCGTGCCGCCTTCGCCGAATTCTCGCGCAAGAAGCTTTTCGTCCATGCTGGTGTGGTGGGCTGGAAGGGCAAGGCGATCATCTTTCCGGGCAAGTCGCAGGCTGGAAAGACCACGCTGATTGCCGAACTGGTGAAAGCCGGTGCCATCTATTTCTCCGACGAATATGCCGTGCTCGATGCCAAGGGCGAGGTGCATCCCTTTGCCAAGCCGCTTTCGCTTCGCGACTCGCTCACATCGCGCCAACGTGAAACGCCGGTGGAAACGCTGGGCGGTGTCGCGGCCTGCAAGCCGTTGCCGGTAGGATTGGTGGTCATGACCCGGTACCGCAAAGGCGCGCGCTGGAATCCCAGGGCCCTGCCGCCGGCGGGGGGCGCGTTGGAGATCATGGCCCACACTATCGCCGCCCGGCGCTGGCCCGCGCTGGCCATCGCGGTGATCGGGGCGGTTGCCGACCGGGTACCTGTTATCCGATCTCACCGCGGCGACGCGCGCAAGCTGGTGGACAAGATCCTGGCGGGTCTGGAAGATACCGCGAGCCATGGGTGATGCGGGCCCGTCCAATGCCAGCCTGGTCGGGCGCATCCTGTCTGGCGCGTGGCGCGCTTCGCCGCCACCTTGCGACCTGACGCCAGCGGAGATCAACCTTGTCACGCCGCTGCTCAACTCTTCGGGTGGCACGGGGCTGGGATGGTGGCGTGTGAAAGATACGCCGCTTGCGCCGTATGCCGAAACGCTGCGCGGATCGGCGCAACTGCTGGCGCTGGACGAAATTGCAAAGCAGGAGGCACTGTCAGAACTCTGCGCCTTGCTGAACGGCATCGGGGTCACTCCGTTGCTGTTCAAGGGCTGGGCAGCGGCACGCAGCTATCCACAGGGCTGGATGCGGCCCTATGGCGATTTCGACCTGCTGGTGCGAGACGCCGAATTCGCAAAGACACACGCCGCGCTGGCCGCCGTAGCCACAAGGTTTCACGGCAACGATTTTGCCTTGCCGTTCGGACCGCGCGGCCACTGCAGCGTCGACCTGCATGACCGGCTCAACGCATTTTATGCCGCCGATGTCAGCACACTGTTCGCCCGCGCGCGTTCCGTGGCTCTGCCGGGCGGCCACGTGCTGGTGCCTTCGCCCGAGGATCACCTGCGATTGTGTGCCATTCATATGTTCCGTCATGGCGGATGGCGGCCGCTGTGGCTTTGCGATATAGCGGCCATGAGCGAGGCGGCAGGCGCGGATTTCGACTGGAATATCTGTCTGGGCGATAGACCCGCCACCGCTGCCTGGACCGCTGCCGCAGTGATGCTGGCGCACCGGCTGTTGTGTGCGCGCAGCGAGCATCTGCCACCGCGGGTGCGCAATCAATCTGTGCCCGACTGGCTGGAAGCAGCGGTACTGCGACACTGGAACAACCCGCGTGCCGAGATCGTCCTGCCGCCCGGCTCGGGTCGCTTTGGCCATCCCATCGCAAGCCTGCGGCGGCATTGGCCTCATCCCATCACGGCAACGATATGGAGTGGCGGTCGGCCCGTGTCTGGTCCGCGCCTTCACTGGCAGGTTTTGCGTCTCGTCATGTCGATCGGAAAGGGCCTGAGTCTGCGGTTCAAGCGGTCTTGACGTCGCCCTGCATCGCACCGGCCGCAGCGCGCTTGACCAGCGCACGAATAGCGGCAGCGCCCTGCGCGGCCTGGCTGCCGATCTGGCCGTCGGGGGTTACCAAAACGGCGCAGGGCGTTCCCCAGCAATCATAGGCTTGCGCCACCTCTCCCCTGGCCTGAAGCAGCGCGTGCTGCTCAACCGCCGCCGTGCCATCGCTCACGCGCACAATCTCCAGCAGGCCAGCATGGTTCCTGCGCCAACGGTCAACTTCGTCGGCCATCGCTGCGCAAGGCGGGCAATCCGACTTTGTGAAGAACAGGATCACCGGAAGGCCCGGCGCAAGCAGTTGCTCCAAAGTGATAAAGTCGCCCTGGGTATCGCTCAGGCCGAACGACGGTGCCAGCGAACCTTCTGGCAGGCCTCGACTTTGCCTGGGCAGCGCGTGTGCTGTAGCGCCCATTTCCGGGTCCGGCTGCAGCCGGGCTAAGCGGTGCAGGATCGTCAGTTGCATCGCCGCGACCAGTAGCAGAAGCATAAGCGCCACCACCGCGCCCGCGCAGGCCAGTGCGACCTGCGGCGTGACACCGAAGAGGTCATCCAGCCGCCAAGTCGCGGCAGCGCCGGGCCCCGCTGCCACTACCAGCAGCGCCAGCCCGGTGAGCACGCCGTTGCGCACCAGGGTCACTGGGCCGATTGGCGCGGAGTCGATCTGGCCGAAACAGTTGCAATCAGGGTGGCGGCCCTGTGAAAGGTTGAACAGGATGACGCCGGTGAACAGCGCCAAAAGCACCGACGCCGCCAAAGCGCCGACAAAAGCGGCGGGCGGCGCGATAAGCGCAGCGGCCACTATCAGTTCGGCGAGCGGCAAGGACGCGGCGACTAAACCAAGGTTGCCGCGCCTGACACCAAACCCCGCCAACATTTCGCGCGTCTTGTCGGTGTCCGACAGCTTGGCCAAGCCCGCAACGGCAAAGACCGGAGCAAGGACAAGGCGGGCCAGCAATGAAGCAATCAACAACGCCATTTCTGATGCCCGCCCCGTTACGAATCCACATCCTGGATCGCCGAATTGCAGCTATTGGTAGTTTTTCACACGCGGCAGGGATAGTGCCTAACAACGCCGATGGCGCGCAAACAGGTACGTCGCCATTCTCCGAACGGTCGAATTCCGTTTTCAGCGCGAGCCTGAGACCCTCCTGGCCGATCGATGTGGACGCAAAAACGAATGGTCGAAAGGGCGATTTGAAAGCGGCTTGTAGCAGTGTGGTTCGGCGAACGCCATTCTCCTCTTCAGCTTTGGTTGCGAAGCGCATGGCGAACCGCGCGCGGATTTCGAATGTCTGGTCGTGCACACGAGAGCGACCGGCAGTCCAGTGGTCGAGCGTAATCTGAGCTGGCCTAAGTGCGACAACTTCGACCACCTTCATGGCAATGAGACGTGCTCTTTCGGCCGCATCGACTTGCTCGGCGGGTTCGCTTTCGAGGACGAGATGGAGGTATTCATCCAGCACGGCGACCAGATCGTGCTGCGCCGCGTGGGCGTTGACTTGGCGCCAATAATTCAGGGGCGATGCTTCCTCCAGTAGGGCGCGGCTTTCTGGTTGATTGTACAGGCTACGAAACCCGAGCGCGACCATGACCGCAGCGCCAACGAGGGCAGGATCGTCAACCAGCAACTCGGGGCAAAGACGGGCGAGAGCGCGAAGTGCACATGTCGCGGGCGAACCAAGCGCAAATTCTGCAAGCTTGTGGAGAATGTCCGCAGGGTGGGGGTCGCTTTGATGGTCGTCGGCATCCATCGCGTCTTTGATAGTTTCTATGGTCCTCGCCATTGCGCCATGTTCACCATGGGCTTCATGTTCAATGGCACCGACCCGGCCCCAGTCCACACCTCGGCCCACCTCGGCCTCGAAAGTTAGAGGTAGGAGACGATCGGATGGATCGAACCCGATTCGAACACCCGCACCGGATCTGGGCCTGAACGATCAAGCAATGCCGGGATTTTCGAGTTGGGATTCACAGCGACAAAACCGAAAGAAAACTGTGCACCCTCGCGCATATCGATCAGCCATGCATCATATTCGGCAGGATGTCCGACCTCGAGCAATTCCTCGAACAGCACGGTGATTTTCTGGCCGTTGGGCGTGCCCAGCGAATAGAGCTGAAAGGGATGCTCGCCCACTGGCAGATCTGCCTCATGCGTCGCCCCGGCGATTGGTCGATTGATCGCGGCAAAAGGATTGTCGTGGTGCTTCCATTCCCACACCCTTGGCGGCACATATTACTTAGGCATCGATGTCTCCTTGTTGCTGCGGTCTATGTGGGCAGCGTGAAGGGAATGGCAAGCGAGTCGATCACGGCCCAGTTCAGGGGAGGACACCATGGCCCATCTGCCGCTGGCGCATATCAGCTGGGCACTGGCGGATAATGCCGATCGTTCAGCTTGCGATGCCTGGTTTATAGACCTCTTCGGCGCGCAGTCAGTCTATGAAATGC
>JANNZB010000384.1:0-2161 GCA_031410395.1 Novosphingobium sp. | reverse complement strand
ATTTTAAGGCCGGTTTTGACAGCGGGCACATCGATGACCGGCGCAGATTGGGTGAATACGATCCGGGTTGGCGCAGGCGCAGGAATTGGCGACAGAAAATCGCGATCACCCGCCACGCCACCGGTAACCTGAATATAGACTCGGCCCTCTTGGACTCCGTTCCGCGCCACCGCCTCAGCAAGTACAGTGGACCAATCAGTGTGGTCCGCAATCCCCGCCATCTTAAGCGAATTGTGCAGTCGCGCCATGTGGTACGGATAGTTGGCAAGGAACCAGCCGATCACCGGCACCACCTCATAAACGCTCTGGCCGAACAGCAGCCCGCGATCGAACACCGAAACTTTGGCCTCGCTTTCGGCCAGCCATTCACCATTGATCCACACATCGCGCATGGCGCGTTAATCGTGCGCGCACCTGCCCTTGTCAACTTGCGCCCGCCCCCCTACGGCCCGCCCACCATGGCCGCACCGATCCTAAGCTGGGAGGGCCTGAGCCTCCACCACGGCTCGGGCTGGCTCTTCAAAGACCTTGACGTCCACATTGGTGAGCGCGACCGGCTGGCTTTGATCGGCCGCAACGGCGCGGGCAAAACCACGCTGCTCAAAGTTATCGCCGGACAGATCGAGGCGGACAAAGGCACGCGATCAGTCCGGCCGGGGATCAAGATCGTTACCCTCGAACAGGACCCTTTCTTCACCGGATTTGACACGCTGATGGACTTCGCACTGGCGGGCAAAGATGCCCCGCCGCGCCATGAGGTGGAGGCCATCGCCGACCAGCTTGGCATCGATATGGACCGCCCGGCGGAAAGCGCCAGCGGCGGCGAACGGCGTCGTGCGGCGCTAGCGCGCGCGTTGGCCTCAGATCCCGATCTGCTGCTGCTCGACGAGCCGACCAACCATCTTGATCTGGCAGCCATCGAATGGCTCGAAGGCTGGCTTTCGCGCTTCACCGGTGCCTTTGTAGTTATCAGCCATGATAGAACCTTCCTCACCCGGTTGACCCGCGCAACACTGTGGATTGATCGCGGAGCGATGCGCCGCAAAGAGGTTGGCTTTGGCGGCTATGAGGCGTGGGAAGACGCGGTCTATGCCGAAGAAACCCGCGCCGCCGAACGCATGGATGCCCGGCTGAAACTGGAGGCGCACTGGCTCGAGCGCGGGGTTACTGCGCGGCGCAAACGCAACCAGGGGCGGCTCGAAAAGTTGTGGGAGATGCGCGCGGCACGGGCCGCGATGCTCACCCCGCAGGGCGTAGCCAAGATCGCGCTCGGCAGTGACGATGTGAAAACCAAGGCGGTGATCGTTGCCGACAAGGTGACCAAGCGGTTTGGCAGCCGCACGATCATCAAGGACTTCTCGCTGCGCATCACGCGGGGGGATCGGATCGGCATCGTCGGATCAAACGGCGCGGGCAAAACTACTTTGCTCAAGCTGCTCACCGGTGAACTGGCCCCCGATGAGGGCAAGATAACCCTGGCAAAGACCCTAAATGGGGTCATGATCGACCAGCAGCGCAGCCTGCTCTCCCCCGAAAAGACCCTGCGCGATATTCTCGCCGACGGTGGCGACTGGGTCGATGTCCGCGGGGTGCGCAAACACGTGCAGGGCTACCTCAAGGATTTTCTCTTCGAACCCGGGCTGATCGAGGCCAAGGTGGGCACGCTTTCGGGCGGCGAGCGATCACGGCTGCTGCTCGCGCGCGAATTCGCCCGGCTATCGAACCTGCTCGTGCTGGATGAGCCGACCAACGATCTCGATCTGGAAACGCTCGATCTGTTGCAGGAGGTGATCGCCGATTATGACGGTACCGTGCTGATCGTCAGTCATGACCGTGATTTTCTTGATCGCACGGTGACGGTAACGCTTGGGCTTGATGGTTCGGGCAAGGTGGATATCGTCGCGGGTGGTTATGCCGATTGGGAAAAGCAGCGTAATCAGAAGGTTGTTGGTTCTTCAAAATCGGCAAAGCCTTCAACCGATGCCGCCACTCCCACGCCCGCTGCAACACCGCGCAAGGGCAAGCTAACCTACAAAGACCAGCGCGATTACGATCTCCTCCCCGCCCGTGTAGAAGAATTGATCGCCCAAATCGCCCGCGATGAAGCCGCGCTATCAGATCCCGCGCTCTACGCTGCCAACCCCAAAAAATTCGCCGCACT
>JANNZB010000383.1:0-10659 GCA_031410395.1 Novosphingobium sp. | reverse complement strand
AAACATGTTTAATATTTTCCTTTCTTTTTTCTTTTTTATAATAATAATCACGATGTTGAGTTTAAAGGATCATCAATGAGCGAAATTGCCTGTGACGGGCACTGACTGGCCGCCCGGCGCATCATGTCCTCGTCTTCGGGTTTCACCTCGCTAACCAGCACGATTGCATAGCCGTCATCGTGGAGTTCGAACACCTCGGGCGCGATCCCCAGGCATATGCCGAACCCGGCGCATATCTCGGAGTTGACCTGAACCTTCATGGTCTCGCCGCCTCCACCGGATCAAATTCGAGGCTGATGTGCGTCAATCCGCGCAGGATGAAGGTCGGCAGATAGCTAAAGCGCCGTGCGCCCGCCGGTCCGTGGGCCTTTTCTGAAATGCGAATGTCGCTCGTCCGGTCAAACATGCGGTTGACGGCAACAACCGTCTCTGCCCGCGCCAGCGGAGCGCCAGGGCAGGCATGGCGGCCCGCGCCAAAGGCCACATGCAGCCGTGCGTTCTTGCGGTCCAGCTGGAACTCCGCCGGGTTTTCGAACCTGCGGGAATCGCGATTGGCGGCGCCGTTGGCGATGAACAGAAAGCTGCCCGCCGCGATGTCGACTCCGCCGACGTTCGTTGGCATTTTCGCCAAGCGGAAATCACCCTTTACCGGGCCTTCTGTCCGCAAGCATTCCTCGACAAAGTTGGGGATGAGGCTGCGATCTGCGCGCAGGCGCTTCTGGATGTCGGGTCGCTCGCCGATCAACTGGAAAGCATAGCTCAGCAGCCGCACCGTGGTTTCCTGGCCCGCGGCGAACATGTTCGCGGCAATCCGGGCGACCTCGATAGGCTCGGGCACCGATCCATCGGGGAAGGTCGCGTTGGCAAGTCCGGTCAGCACATCCGCCTTGGGATTGCGCCGGCGATCCTCGATATAGGCCGAGAATTTTTCATATAGAAAGATCAGCGGTCCGTGCGTTACTTCGCCATCGGTACCGCCGACCACGGCTCCGCCACTTTCCTGCTCCACCCGGATAAGGTGCTTTCGGAACTCTGTCCGGTCCTCGGGCGGAACGCCCAACAGGTCAGAAACGACAAGCACGGCAAAGGGCTGGGCGAAAGCGTCCATGAACTCACATTCGCCATCGGCAAGGAAGGTGTCGATCTGCTGATCGGCCAGCTTCCACATGAAATCCTCATTCTCCTTGAGGCGTCTTGGAGTGATAAGCGACATCAGCAACGACCGGTGGGCGCTGTGGGTGGGCGGATCCATGGTCGGCAGCTGATCGTGGAAGGGCGTCTGGTCGCGATAGGCTTCGATCAGCTCGGAAATATCTTCGTTTTCATGGCCCTCCAGTGGAATAGGGTTACCCGCCATTGGTCCGGTGGTCGACATGCACGAGGAAAAGCGAACCGGATCGTTGTAGATCGCCAGCGCTTCATCATAGCCCGTTACCATGACGATGCCCTGATGCGGTTCACGCACAACTGGAGACTGCTCTCTCAGGTAATCAAAATAAGGGTACGGATCGGCGACGAACCGGTCGCTGCGAAAGAAATCGTGCGCTTCAAACTCGTGGGCATTGTCGCTCATTTCAGTTCCTCATCGCTCGCCGCCGGCATGGTCACGCTTAACAATCGGCAGAAGGCCAATCGGGCATAGCCCCGAGCATAGCGAAACAAGGGGCGCTTTCGCAAAGCACCTGATTCAATACCGCCCGTGCGAAGACAGCAAGGCATGGCAGCCGCAAGATCGGCGTTGCCACGCGCTGCTGCGATCAATCACGTCGGCTCTTCCCATTTCCCGAAACGCGCTGCCTATTGCCCGCAGTCTGCCAACAGTCTGATCATGAGGGAGTGGAACATGGGGATCAACAAGCGCCTGCTGGGAGGAATTGCGGCGATTGCCGCCGGGGCGCTGGCGTTTATGCCCGCCGCCGTCCGCGCTGCCGATGGACCCGCCGCGCCACCTGCCACAAAATCTGTCATACCCGGCTGGAACGAATTTATCGGCCATCTGGCAGACTTGCCCGACCGGATGCTCGCCAAGCTGCCGCCAGCGATGCAGGCCGATCCGCAGGTGCGGCAGGAAGTGGCGCGGCTGGCGCTCGAATCGCTGACATCACAAGGGCTCGATGCGATTGGCGGCGATGCTGATGCGCCCGAATTCCTCCCCGCGATCGGCTATTTGTTCAACGTCGGCCAGCCCAATGCCGATACGATTTACCGCACCGCGCGCATCGATGGCGCGGGCTCGTACCGAATTCGCGGCACCAGGGGCAGCCTGAAGCTGGCGATCATCGCGCAGGCCGTGCCGCGAGGTGCAGAGACCGGAATCGGCCGCACCCAGCTAGATTTTTCCAAGGTCAAGGTGGACAAACAGGGCCGGTTTGACGTTCTGCTCAGCCCGGCGCGGCCGCCGGGCTACAAAGGCGAATGGTGGGAACTTCGCCCCGCCGCCAACCGGCTGCTATTCCGCCAGGTGAGTTCAGACTGGGGGCGTGAGCAGGCCCCGGTGGTGACCATCGAGCGCACCGACAAGCCCATTGCCCGCGCGCGCCGGTCTGCCGCCGACCTCGAAAAGCGGCTGCGCGCTTTGCCGCAAATGGTTGATATGCTCGCCCTGCTGTTCGTCGATCATGTTGCCAAGCTGCGCGCCGATGGCTTCGTCAACAAGGTCAAGGTTCTGGACGTCAGCAGTGGCGGCGGTCTGGTTGGGCAGTTCTATTATGAAGGGGCCTATGATCTTGCCGATGACGAGGCTCTGATCGTTGAGAGCGCAGTACCCAAGTTCTGCCGCTATCGCTCGCTGATCCTGACCAATGACATCTACGAGACGACCGACTGGTATAACAATCACTCGAGCCTCAACGATGCCCAGGCCCCGGCGGATAGCGATGGCAAATTGCGGATCGTCATCGCGGCTCGCGATCCCGGCATTGCCAACTGGATCGACACCGCTGGCCACGCGCGCGGGTTGCTGCAAGGGCGCTGGATGGACTGTAACAGCCAGCCGATCCCGGTGCTGACCAAGGTCAGACTGAGCGATCTGGCGGCACACCTTCCAGCTGACGTGCGCAAAGTCACGTCCGATCAACGGCAGGCGATCATCCGCGCGCGGCGCGCAGCGCAACTGGCGCGGCCGCTGTGGTAGGTTAGGGCGAGGTGCAATTAATCTGAACCCATCTGCTCCCCCGCGCAGGCCGGGGCCTCAGGCGCACTGCGCGAGCTTCCGCCCAGCCGCCTGATGCCCCCGCCTGCGCGGGGGAGCGGTCGCTGTTAAGTTGGCGGAACGGTGCTCTATCAGGCTACAAACCCATCGATCGCCTTTGCCATATCAGCGTCGCGCTGGCTCAGCCCGCCTGCGTCGTGCGTGGTCAGCGTGACGTGTACCTTGTTGTAAACGTTGGACCATTCTGGATGATGATCGGCCTTGTCCGCATAAAGCGCGACGCGGGTCATGAAACCGAAGGTCTGATTGAAATCGGCGAACTTGAAATCGCGTTCCATCGCAAGACCATCTTTGCGCAGATGCCATTCGGGGCAATCGGCGAGCAGTGCATCGCGTTTGGCATCGGTCAGGCGGGCGATGGGCATCAGCTATTCTCCAGAAACGCGCCCGCGAGAGCGCTCGATCACCAGCCACACCAGCATCAAGGCAAAGTCAATGCCAAGGCCGATCAGGGCATTGAAAGGATCATCGTAAACAAAAGCCACGAGCAGCGCCACATTGGCGATCAGCGCCAGGGTAATCGTCACCGGATACCACGGCATCCGGTATGGGCGCGGCATATCGGGATGGCGGCGGCGAAGCTGGACCGCCGATAGCAGCACTGCGACCACGGCCATCTGGTAGAGCGAGGTCGAAGTTGAGCTCAGCGTGTCATAGGTGCCACTTCCCACGAACATCGCCGTGAGTATCACCACCACCGCCAGCGCCGCGCGCGGCGTGCCGTTGTCAGAAACACTAGCCAGCGCCGAAGGCAGCATCCCGCCGCGCGCCATCGCGAAAGTAAGCCGGGTGGTTCCCATGATCGAAAGACTGGTGATCGCCGCTACCGAGAGCACGCCGAACAAGGTCATCGCCTGGCCCGCGCCATTGCCCAGCAGCAGCGCCACCGCATCTGCACCCGGCAGGTTAGACGCCGCCATCTGCGCCGGCGTCAGCACGTGCAGCAGCGCCAGATTGAAGAACACGTAAATGCCCATAACTGCCGCCAGACCCCCGAACATTGATCGCGGCAACGACCGCCCGGGATCATCCAGTTCCTCGCAATAGAGCGCGATATCCTGCCAGCCGTTATAGGTGCTGACGATCAGCCGCATGGCCAGCGCAAGACCGGCTATGCCGACCGGACCGGCAAGTGTGGTACCAGCCACAGCCGCGGCTGGCTCGCGGCCGGTGAACATAAACAGGGCAACCACCAGCGCCACCAGAATGCCGCCCTTGAGCGCCGAGAACACCACTTGCACTTTACCCGAAGCCCGCGTGCCCGACATGTTGAGCGCCCAGAACAGCGCCACGGTCACCAGCGCGGGAACGGCAGGCGAAACGCCCGTCATTCCGCCCAGCCGCACGACATATTCACCGACCACATAGGCAACCCCGGCGGTCGATGCGACCATAGCCAGCAGCAGGGTCCACCCAGTCAGCGCGGCTGGCAGCCTGCCGAATGCCTTTTCAGCGTAGTCATAAGGTCCGCCAGCCGAAGGTATCGCCGCGCCCAGCTCAATATAGGCCAGTGAGCCGATCACTGCGGAGAGGCCGCCGAGCACCCAAGTGGCAATGATCAGCGCGGGCGTATGCACCGCCGCAGCGACCAGACCCGGCGTGCGCAATATGCCTTGCCCGACCATCGATCCGACCACAGCGGCGAGCCCGAAAGCGACCCCCAGAACCCGCAGCAGATGCCCTTTTTCCCGCATATTTGCTCGCCCCGTTGTGCTGACATCGGCAAGGCTAGCCTGACACTGCGACGCTGGCAATTGCCGGGCAATTCCTTGACCTTGGCAGTGTCCAAGCTTTCCCCTATCCGTCAGCCGATGCGAGCCAGCAGCCTTGTCGCCCGAAATCTGACCTGCCGCAGAGGTGACCGGCTGCTGTTCGGCGGATTGGACTTGCACCTTGATGCGCGTGATGCGGTGCATCTTGTCGGACCCAATGGCCTTGGCAAAACCTCGCTGCTGCGGATGCTTGCAGGGTTCATCGCGCCCTATCGTCACTCTATTACCGGTGGCGGCGATGCTGCGATCTCCTGGAATGGCACCCTCGGCTTTATCGATGGCAAGCCCGCGCTTGACGAGCATCTGCCGCTGGGCAAGGCGCTCGATTTCTGGCGGGCGATTGATGGGGCAACAGACGATTACTGCGCCCGGTTGGGGTTGGAGCCGCTGCTTGATGTGCCGGTGCGCTACCTTTCGACCGGCCAGCGCAAGCGCGCGGCCTTCGCGCGGTTGCTCGGCCAGCGCGCCGAAAACTGGCTGCTCGATGAGCCGCTCAACGGGCTCGATGCACAAGGTGCGGCGCTGGTTGAGGAACTGATCGCCGAGCACCGTGCAGGCGGAGGGATCGCAATTGTCGCCTCGCACCAGACCATCGCCATGCCCGGCGCGGCGGTGCTCGATCTTCGGGACCACCCGGCATGAGCGCGCTGTTCGCTATCCTGCGCCGTGACCTGCGAGTGCTGCTGCTTGGCGGACGGCGCGGCGGCGCGACTTTGCCCGTGCTGTTTTTCCTCGCCGTCGCCATGCTGTTTCCCTTTGCGGTCGGTCCTGATCCGGTGTTGCTGGCACGGACCGGGGGCGGGGTAATCTGGGTTGCGGCATTGCTCGCGGCAATTCTGCCGATTGACCGGCTGATCGAGCCCGATCTCGAACTCGGCATGTTCGATCAATGGGCCCTGCGCGGGATATCCGAGGAATGGATCGCGCTCACCCGCATCATCGCGCACTGGCTGAGCTTCGGCCCGCCGCTGATGCTCGCCGCACTGCCTGCGTCAGCGCTGCTCGGGATCGATGGCGAAACGCTGCGGGTGGTCGAAATGGGCTTGCTGGTTGGCACGCCGGGTCTGGCCGCGCTTGGGGTGACGGTTGCTGCCCTTACCGCAGGCCTGCGCGGCGGCGCGGCTTTGGGGGGCTTGCTGGTAGTGCCGCTCGCCGTACCGATACTGGTGTTCGGCGCGGGAAGTCTGGCTACTGGCGGGACTAGCGGCCTCGCGCTGGCGGGCGCGGCGAGTTTGGTGCTGCTGGCGGTGGCACCGTTTGCGGCTGGGGCGGCGATCAGGGCTGCGCGGGGGTGAAGCCAAGCGTCTAATTAATCGAGAAACCTGGCCTCTGAGCAAAAATCGAGAAAGCTACTGGTCTCGAAACTTCTGAATCGCAATCCAAATATAAAGAAAGAACATGGCTCCGCTTCCGATCAACCATGCCCAAGATTCGATGTCGCGCTTGGCCGAACTCAATGAGCCAAAGAAGATAATACCAGTGAGCAGCAGCGAAAAAATGATGAGGCGCCAGCTAAGCAAGGCGCGAGCTTGCCGTCGCACTTCGGAAGTTGGTCTAGGAGGGGTTATCGATGGCCGATCCCCAACGAGACGTCGTGGGGCATAGATGGCCCAAACTATCCGTGTTGATATGCCAATCACGGATGCGGCAACGATGATCGAATCGAACCAATCCGGCAACGTAAATAATTTTGAAATGGCCGTCCAAATGGCAATCACAAGTATGACCGCACCAGCGGTCATCCACGTGCCGCGGCGACCAGCGACCTTTCGCCAGTCATCAACAAGTCGCTCATATTCGGAAACAGTTACGAGTTTACCGCCACTCTTTTTAGAAGTGTAATAGAGATACCCACCTTCTGCTGGAGTGAATTGTTTAGTGAACGTGCCAATTGAATCAAACATTCGCAAAGCCCCCAGTCCCGCCATGCCCCCTCAATAAGGCGGCTTATCCATACCCTTCGGGCTCAGCGTAAATACCTCGCACCCCGTCTCGGTCACGCCAATCGAATGCTCGAACTGCGCTGAAAGCGAACGGTCGCGGGTTACCGCCGTCCAGCCATCATCGAGCATCTTTACCGGCGCTTTGCCAAGGTTTATCATCGGTTCAATCGTGAAGAACATCCCCGGGCGAAGCTCTGGCCCGGTGCCAGCCCGCGCGGCGTGAACCACTTCTGGCGCATCGTGGAAAAGCCGCCCCAGCCCATGTCCGCAAAATTCGCGCACCACGCCGTAACGGTGGCTTTCCGCCAGCCGCTGGATTGCCGCGCCGACATCACCGAGCCGGGCGCCGGGCTGAACCTGCGCGATGCCGGTCATCAGGCATTCGTGCGTCACATCGACCAGCTTGCGCGCCTTCAGCGGCACATCCCCCACCAGATACATCCGGCTTGAATCGCCATGCCAACCATCGAGCAGCGGGGTTACATCCACGTTGACGATATCGCCATCGCGCAAGGCCCGTGCATCGGGAATGCCGTGGCAGACCACCTGATTGATCGAGATGCAGCACGAATGTGCATAACCGCGATAGCCGAGCGTCGCCGGGATTGCTCCGCCGTCCATGGTCATCTGCCTGACAAGATCGTCAATCGCCGCCGTGGTCACTCCCGGCGTGATCACCCCCGCCACCGCATCAAGGATTTCCGCCGCCAGCCGCCCGGCCTTGCTCATGCCTTCAAAGGCATCCGGCCCATGCAGCTTGATCGTGCCGTCGCGCAGCATGGTATCGGAAGAATCAACGGTCTGATAAATGTTCATGCCCCCACATAGACACTTTTTCCGCGAATTTCGAGAGCCAGACTTGCGTGTTGCCCTGCTGCGGCTAGTGTTTGGCCATGATGAGCGACAAAAATGCCCTTCTCCAGCCCGATCGCGGCCAGAAAGCCACCGCAATTCACCTTGTCAGCAAGGACAGTTTTGCCGCGTGGTCAAAGCGCCTTTCCGCACCGCAACGCGCAGCCCTGGCGGCGCAAAAGTTTGAGGGCGCGGGCTATGGCATGGCGATTGTTCCTGATGGCGATCACTGGTTCGCTGTTTCAGGCGTTGCCAATCCTGACAGCCTTTCGTCATGGTGCATGGCCAAACTGGCCGAAGTGCTTCCGGCCGGAGCCTACCGTCTTGCCGAAGGCGACGCGGGGCAGGCCATGTTTGGCTGGATAACCGGACAATACCGCTTTGACCGCTACCGCTCCGACGCCCCCGATGATGCGCCGC
This sequence comes from Novosphingobium sp., assembly GCA_031410395.1. GTDB lineage: Bacteria > Pseudomonadota > Alphaproteobacteria > Sphingomonadales > Sphingomonadaceae > Novosphingobium. The sequence goes on along the minus strand of JANNZB010000383.1, from coordinate 2,461 downwards.
GCATTCTGCTGACCAAGCAGGTCAAGCAGATCGACGCCGTTTTGGCCGAGGCGGCGGCGACCGAACTGGTGCGTGATCTGGTCAATACGCCTGCTGAAGACATGGGGCCAGCCGAGCTTGAGGCCGCCGCCGCGCAGCTCGCCAAAACGCACAAAGCGGTGCTCCACGTCACCAAGGGCGATGAGCTCGAGCGGGAATTTCCGATGGTCCACATGGTTGGCCGCGCCGCCAGCCGCAGCCATGCCCCGCGGATGATTGAACTCGAATGGGGCAATCTCAAACACCCGCGATTGGCTATAATTGGCAAAGGCGTGTGCTTCGATTCGGGCGGGCTCGATATCAAACCTTCCTCAAGCATGTTGCTGATGAAAAAAGATATGGGCGGCGCGGCGCACGCACTCGCGCTGGCGGGACTGCTGATGGGTGCGGGCCTGCCGGTGCGCCTGCACCTGCTGGTGCCAGCGGTGGAAAATGCCGTCTCAGGCAACGCCTTTCGCCCCGGAGACGTGCTGCGCAGCCGCGCGGGGATTTCGGTTGAGATCGGCAATACCGATGCCGAAGGGCGACTGGTTTTGGGCGATACCCTCGCCAAAGCGGGCGAACAAAACCCTGACCTAATTCTCGATTTCGCCACACTAACTGGCGCGGCGCGGGTGGCGCTTGGGCCAGACCTTCCCGCGCTAATGGCGCGCCGCGATGAAACCGCCGATGCCTTGCTCGCGGCGGGCAAGGCAAACGATGATCCCTGCTGGCGATTGCCGCTGTTCGAAGGCTACCGGGAATACCTCAAGAGCGACATTGCAGACATTAACAACAGTGCCAGCAACGGCTATGCCGGGGCCAGCGTCGCGGGGCTATTCCTTGATCGCTTCGTGCCCGAAGGCACTGACTGGGCACACTTTGATACCTTCGCCTGGCGGCCGGCTGCCAAGCCCGGGCGTCCAAAGGGCGGCGATGCGCTGGGGCTGCGGGCGGCGTGGGGGATGCTGAAGGCGCGGTATGGGTCATAAAGCATTTGGCAATCTTGCCAGGCAGGTTCAAATTGACCGGTAAGGGGAAAGCCGGGGAACAGACGGGCATCGACGGCTTGATCACCGGGCCAAGCGGGTCTAATCGCCCGCCAAGAAATTTGAGGGGCTTCAAAACTTGACCGCATGGGCGATCCCAACGGGCCAGCTTTCACTCGCTGGGCGAAGCGAAAAGCTCGATGCGGCGCATTGGCCGGTGCGCGGTGATCTGGCGCATATCCGCCTCGCCGGTCGGTGCTTCGTTCCGCACTATGCCGTGCCGATGGAGCGGTGCCTTGTCGCGGGCGGCGGAGTGCTGCGGGTCGCCGGCAACTCGGATGCAGAGGCGCGCGAAGTTCTAGAAGGCGGAACGCTGTTCAACGTACTCGATGAAGCGGGTGGCTGGGCCTGGGGACAAGTGGGTGACGACGGCTGTGTGGGTTACCTGCCGCTTACTGCGCTTGAGCCATGACAGCCCGCGTTTTTATTGATGGCGCGGCGGGAACAACCGGGCTCGAAATAGTAGAACGGCTGGCCCCGCGCAGCGAATTTGAACTGATCGTGCTCGATGATGAGCAGCGCAAAAGCGCCGATGCGCGCCGCGATGCCTATCACGCTGCGGATTTTGCCGTGCTGTGCCTGCCCGATGATGCGGCGCGCGAAGCTGTGGCTCTGGCCGAGGGCAGCCCAAAAAAAGATGGAAGGGTGCGCATCATCGATGCGTCGTCTGCGCATCGGGTCCAGCCCGGCTGGGTATTTGGTTTTCCCGAAATCGTGGGCCGCGACAAGATTGCCGAGGCCGCGCGGGTCAGCAACCCCGGCTGCTATTCCACCGGCTTCATAGCACTCCTCGCCCCGCTGATCCGACACGCGCTGCTGCCTTCCGACTGGCCCTATGTTTGCCACGCGGTGTCGGGATATTCGGGCGGCGGCAAGGCAATGATTGCCCGTTTCGATGGCGACCCCGATATCGCCTATCGTGATTACGGCCTGAACCTGGGGCACAAACATGTGCCGGAGATGCAAAAGCTTTGCGGGCTGGCGCATTCGCCGCTGTTTTCCCCTGCGGTGATTCCGGCGCATCGCGGCATGATTGTCGAAGTGCCGCTGCACCTTGGCTTGATGCAGCGCGCCGCGCCGGTGGATGGGCTTCGCGACTTTCTGGGCGATTACTATGCGGACAGCGCGGTTGTCACCCTTCACGCGGATCAGCCCGAAGAACTTTTGCTGCGCCGTATGATGGGCCCGAGCGACCAGCTTGATCTTTACGTCTACGGGGCAAAAGGAGGCGGCCAGGCCCGCCTGATCGCCGTGCTCGACAACCTTGGAAAAGGCGCCAGCGGGGCAGCGGTCCAGAACCTCAACCTGATGGCGGGGCTGCCGGAAACTGCCGGGCTAAACCTTGGCTGAAGTCATGTAGAAGTCAGCACCGGCCCGCTCCCCCGCCTGACCAC
>JANNZB010000382.1:0-2122 GCA_031410395.1 Novosphingobium sp. | reverse complement strand
GAAGACGACTTTCACCGGAGGCGGTGCGATTGGCTGGCTCGGCCAATCATCAAGCCTTGTTTATGGTATAGAGGCGGGCATTCACACCGGACAATCGGAAGTGACGACCTCGCAGTCTGTTCAGATGCCTTTAACCGCCCTGACACCAGTATCAACGCAGCTTATCCAGCGCAGCGCCAAGATGAATTACGACTGGGATGTGCGGGTCCGTCTTGGCTATGCCATGAGCGATACCTTGATCTATGCCAGCGGTGGTATTGTTGGTGCCCGGGTTCGGGTGACCGGCACTGATACTTATACTAATCCGGGCGGACCTGCAGCACCGTGCACGGGATGTACGGCAAATTTTGGCGCTCTTGGACCGGTCACCGCGACGGCATCTGCGAACAGTAGCTTTGTCGGCTGGACAGCTGGCGCAGGCGTTGAGCAGCGGATCGGGCAAAATATTAGTATCGGCCTTGATTATCGACACAACGCCTATGGTACCAAGGACATTGTGATGCCCGCCTCAACGCTGGTAAACGGCGGGCAATCGATTACAGATGCAAACGGCACCCGCGTTTCAATTGCCGGCGCGAACCCAGGCCAAACCCGAACGAAACTGACGTCTGACAATCTCGCATTGACGCTCGCCTTCCATTTCTAACGAAGGGCGAGCAGCCCGGTCGGGCGCGAGCTACAATACGTTAACCACTATGGCCCGCGCTGTACTGCGGAATCTGGACTGATCACTTAACCCCGCGTTTACCCTGTTGCCATACAACAGGCGAATAACAGCCGTTGGGGGAAAAGCGATGCTGAACAAAGAATTGCCCAGTTCGAAAACGCAGATCCGCAGCGCCGAACGCATCGCCTTTGACCTGATGGTCCGTTACCGCCTGTGGGGTTACCGAGGCACTTCGATGCTCAAGGACATGACCCCTTTCGGCGCGCGCATGGAAGGCCTTGATAGTATTCGCATCGGCGATGAAGTGATTGTTTTGCTTCCCGGACTTCAGCCAAAAAGCGCAACAGCCATATGGGTTGAGGGCCGCAGCGCTGGCATCGAATTCGATCACCCGCTGCATGGCGAGGTGTTCCGCGAGCTGGTCAAGGAACACGCCCGCTCTCGCCCGACATTTGAGCCAGCAAAACTGCCGGTCCGCGCCGCCGCTTAGACTTTTAACCTTAGCGCCACTGCGATCAAATACCCTTTGCGCTTTGTCCGCACTCGGTTAGCCTTTGCCCACTGTTGGGGAGAGAAACCATGCTCCGTACCTTTGCCGTCCTGCTTTGCGCAGCCGCCCTCGCCAGCGCTTCTGCGCTGAACGCGCAAGACAAACCCGCTGCGCCAGCAAAGCCGGTGTTTGATGCAGATGGCACAGTTCACGTTCCTGCTTTCGATCTGCCACCATCGGTTTACCTCACCCCCGAAGCGCTCGCATTCCAAAAGGCGCGCGCCAAGATGAGCGGCATGATTCCGCCCGCTGACGTTCCTATCGGCATGATGCGCAAAGGTTTATCGGCAATTCTCGCGCCGCAAATAGCCGACCTGACCAAGAAATATCCGGTCGATATTGCCGACAGCATGATCGGTGGGGTGCCTACCAAGGTGTTCACTCCCAAGGGCAAAGTGGCAGACAACCGCCATGTGCTCATAAATCTCCATGGCGGCGCCTTTTCGGTGTGCTGGGATAGTTGCGCGATGCTCGAATCAATCCCGATTTCCGCGCTTGGCGGTTACAAAGTGGTTTCGGTCAATTACCGCATGGGGCCAGAGGCGAAACACCCGGCAGCACTGGAGGACATCGAAGCGGTCTATCGCGATCTGCTGAAAAGCTACAAACCCAGCCAGATCGCCATCTTTGGCTGCTCGGCTGGCGGCGCGCTATCGGCAGAAATGGGAGCATGGCTGCCCAAGCGTGGTCTGCCGCAACCCGCCGCGCTCGGCATATTCGGTGCTGGCGGCGTACGTTTTGGCCTGGGCGATTCCGCCTATTTCGCTGGCTACGTCGATGGCTCGTTCGGTCAGCCGCCCAAGCCCGGCGACAAAGCCCCGGACATGACCCGTGGCTATTTTGACGGCGCAAACATGAGCGATCCGGTACTATCCCCCGCACTCCACCCAGAAGTTATCGCGAAA
>JANNZB010000381.1:0-4739 GCA_031410395.1 Novosphingobium sp. | reverse complement strand
GTTGAAAGCGAGACGCCTACTCCGCCTACAACGGCGCAGTGCAAAAGCGCGTCGGTGATCGACAGGCTTTCGTTGACGAAAACCTCCTTCTGCGCCTGCCCGGCATAAAGCAGTGGCAGGGCAAAGCGCGGCGTGGTCGATTCAAATGCAATGGGGTCACTCATGGCAGCATCCTGTTTTTGAAGTCAGGCCAGATCGGCAAGATAAAGCGGCCGGGACAGCGCGTAGCTCCCCATTTGCCTGACTCGCAAAGGCTGACCGGAGGCTATGGCAGACAGCGAAGTGAGTTCGGCAGTGCTGATTACGAGTTCCGGGACAGTGGTATTCCACGTGGCGAGCGGCGCATCTAGCGGTCCTAGAACCACCTCATAGGCCTCCGATTGTTCGTGTAACGGCACATCCACTCCGTCGAGCCATGTCCATGCGCCACGGGCGCGCCGCGTCCAATTGAGCAGAAGACTGCCATCTTCGGTGTTTTGCTTGATCGCGTGCACCGGCGTGAGCGGCCTACGGGTTGCGCCGTTGTTGGCAACCGCGCTGGTCACATGCAACGCATCGCCCATGCCGATTGCCGATACAAACGTCTGGGGCACGGTTCCGACCAGAGCGGAATCAAGCGGGGTCGCGGATCCATCGAGCAACACGAATGCTTCGCCATACACATGGCCATTGATCGCTTCCTCAGTTCCGCCTCGCCCTCTCAGAAAACCGGAAAGCCGCCACAATCCATTGCCAAGTGGCTCTGCGTTGGCGAACTGGATGATCTCCGCGCCGATCAGAGCTCTGTTTGCACCGGTGGCGAGCAAACTGGTCGTGCAACTGGTCAAAGCAAGATCAGCAGCGACAAGCTGAACCGTGGTTGATGAGCTTCTATCAACGAGATTGGGGTTTGTCGCCGTTAACGCGGCAGTGGTTTGGCCGATCACCGCACGGCCGCGTCCGGTACTGCCGAGCGGTATCAACTGGCCATCGCCGTGATCGGCAAACAGCGCCGCCCCGCTCCAGCCCGCCGCTGACGAGGAAGCCGCTGCGTAAACCAGCGGCGTGTCCCCGCTCCCCGTGCCATCCCAAGGCAATTCGAATGCCGCAAGCACAGTAGGTCCAGTCAGGGCATCGGCCGGTGCGTTTATCCGGCCAGGATCGGAGACAACTGCCCCCGCATCGCCCACCGAGGCGTAGCTGCGCGTCAGTGTCAGCTCGACCCCCTTGTCGCGCCACTCCCAATCGCTGACCCGCCAAATGCCCGCCGCACCGGGAACAGTTACCAGCGCGCCCGGCGTCACCGCTGGATCGAGTTCAGCGGTGCGCCAGGCAATTGTCTGCCGCGCCCATTTAGCCCGGCGAACCATCGCCGCGATCAGGCTGCGCGCATCGGCAGCCGCCATCGCAACGGGCAGCTCGACGCTGCTGGGTTGTCCCGGCAGAGGCCGCCCGGGAGCGCGCTGCAAACCGGGCTGGAAATCTCGGCCTACATCGTAATAGCGCAATATTCCCGGCTGAACTTCGGGCGGCGGAAGCCGTCTGCGGACGAAACCGCTTTTGGCCCCGAAGCCATCATCTTGCGCCGCAACAGCAGCTTCGCGCAACAGGCGCGGCGATGATGCGGCTTCACGCTGGATAGTCAGTACGGCCCCGCTAACGTCGCAGTCGATAGGAAATGCGGGATCGAGCTGCGATAAAAGATCGACCAACGGACCTTCGCAACTAAGACCTGCAACGCCCGCCAAGGGCACATCGGCGGCAACATCTTCGATCACTCCTTCAAACAGCGGGGACAGCATCAGCCCGGTGTCATTGGTCAGAACCTCGAATGTCAGCGCCGGAATGCGATTGCCGAAATCGCCAAGCTGCAGGTCTTCGAACACAACATAAGCGCTTCCGCGATAAGCCGGGCAATTTGCCGCGCCTTCTGCCGCGACCATCAGCGAGTCCGCAGTCTGGCCTGCTGACCCGCTGTAAAAGCGCATCTGCCCGCCAACCTTCATATCCCCCGCCGTGCCGCGCAGCAGGTTTCCGTCGGCCCAGATACGGCCTATTCCGGAAAGGGCACGGCTGGCCAGGACTATCGCGAACGATGCGGTATAGGAGTAAGTGGTGGTTGAAGGCTTGCCCTTTCCGCCGCCCTGCTTGTCCTTGTGTTCGGTAAGATCGGTCGACCAAACGATGGTGCCAGGCAGCCGCATTGTGCCGAATACGCGTGGGATTGGGCTGCCGTAACTCGATGTCGTTACAGAAAGCTCTTTGAGCCGAGGCCCCTCGCGCGAGCTTCCGCCGCCGAGCACCAGCCGGTCAACCTGCTGGCCGACGAGCGCACCAATCGCACCGCCCAGCGGCCCGCCGAACACTGATCCGATTGCCGAAAACACCAAGGTTGCCATGATTGATCCTCAAAGTTCGGAGATAAGTCGCCAGTGCCGCAATTGCAGATAGCGGCTTGGCGAAGGGCTGATCACCACACGGCGCAAACCCGCGTGCGCTTCCACAAATCCAGAGGTGGAGTGCGATGAAATGGCGAAATGGAGCTGCGCTGCGGAGGGCTGGAACAATCCGATGTCGCCGGGCTGGAATGGACCGCGGCATTCGCCAAACCCGAGCTGGTAGGCGAACACGTCAAGCCCATCCCACCTGCCCGTTCGCAGGCTATAGCCGGTGGGTAGCGCGGCGTTGATCCCGCAGGCCGCAAAGCTGCAGGACAGCAACCCTATGCAATCAATCCCGGTAGCCGGATCCCGGCCATGCAAGCGAAAAGGGGTGCCAAGCAAGCTCTCCGCCGCCCGCGCAAATTCCGCCCCAGTCATCCGCTGGCTGAAGGATAGCGGGCGATCAGATCATTGCCCGGAAGAAACGGCTCGCCCTGAAAATTGATTGCATTGGCAAAGCGCGTAGAACAGGTTCCAAGTGTGCGATCACAGCCTTCGCGCAGCCGCAGCAGGGTTCCGGAGGCGGGCGCGGCATCGAGCGGAAGATCGATCACCAGCGCGGCACCCACGACACCAATCACCTGCCCGCTTGCGCCCGCCATCGGACCATCGATCATGCGCAGCGATCCGCCGACATAGATGGAAGTATCGGCCAATCCAGCAATCGTCACACTGTTCTGCGCCACGTTGGCGGAACCGAGCACAGAATCACGTGTAAAGCGCGCGGCCGACAACGTGCATCCGGGACCGCAAAACACCGCGCGGCAGGTCGGGCTGGTGCGGGGAATCGGGTCGCGCTGAAGCTCTGCTTTGCGCGAGGCGAGCTGCGCGGTGAACTTGCCATCTTCTTCGGTGACCGAGCCGATCGCCCCGCGATAAAGCACCTGGCGCTCGCGCGTATCCCAATCAACCACGCCAATAGCCACGCGTGCGCCATCGTAGCGCCCTGCTGCGAGATCTTCTGAAGAAATCGATTCGTGGCTGAGCGCGCCTTCAACATCGGCGCTGTCAGGCTCGAAATCGGCCGAGCGGCGGATCGCCGAGGGCAACATTCCGGGAACCGCGCGGTGGAGCACTCCATCGAACCACAGATCGCCGTCATGCGTGGTGAAGCCCAGCGTCATGCCGTCGCTGCGCGCCACTCGCCAGAAGGTCGCCACGGTTTCGAGCGAACCGGAAAACCAGACGCGGGTCATGCTGCCTCACGCACTTCTATAACCGGCACGCTCGGCGCTTCGCCAGCGGCGAAGGCGTGGCCGGAGATTTGCAGATGATCGTCAGCAAAGCGCACCGGGACATCGAACAGGAAGCCCGCGCGAACTTCGGCCCCCAAAGCGGGCGGGGTGGTGAAGGTGACGGTCCCGGCTGCCCCCAGAGTCCAGCCGCCGATCATTATCGTGCCGCCGACCTTGACCAGCAGCGAGGCAATCACCGGCCGCGTTACCCGCCGCACCTGGGCTTCGGCTCCGGTACCGTAGCTTTTGATGAGAAGAAAAGCGGCTTTGACCCCGTCGCCGGTTCCGAGGAGCTGGTCGGTCGCAGTGGGAGTGCCGGTCATGTCGTGCGAGGAGAAATCCGATGGATCACGCATGCGAAAACCCCGCGCAGCACCCCGACGGGCGCGGAAAAATGCCAGCAGCTCGCCCAATTCGCGCTCGGAACGGATGCCTGGCCCAACGTCAAACCGCAGCCGCGCGTTTGACCAAAGGCTGTTGCGCCGCTCAAATCCCGATGCCGTAACCGAAACACTGGTCGAAAACTCCGGCGTCACTGTGGCATCGCGCCCAAGCGCCAGCGGATAGGCAACGTCATCAAAGGCCTGCATCGAATTTTCCTCTTCGGGTAAGGACATGCGGACGTATCCGTCGCGGCAAATCTGCGGCAGCGCCCAGACGAAAACCTGATGGTGCCCGCGCGCCAAGGCCTCGCCAATTCCGGCATCAATGGACCGCCACAGATCGGGGCTGGCACCTGCGGGGACGAAGCCGGCGAGATAATCCTGATCGGCGGGGTCATAGCCAAGCCGCGTATTGACGGCAGCGTAGGCGGCGCGGCGGTGGGCGTCTGCACCTGCGGTCAGCCAATCGTAATCCTCGATCTGCAAACGGTCGAAGGTAGGGCTCGCCCAGCCGACCGGCAGATTGGCACGCCGTGCCTCGGGCGTAGCGGGATCGAGCACAGTGGGCAGGAATGTGAGCAGCAGCACTTCAGCGGATGTCGGCGCAACCGCAGCGCGAACTGCATCGCGCAAAGCCGTTGTGGACGATGCAAGCAGTGCGCCCGCTGCATCGAGCAGACTCTTCTGCGCCGCAGTGAGGA
>JANNZB010000380.1:0-1700 GCA_031410395.1 Novosphingobium sp. | reverse complement strand
GATCGGCGGCCACCGTGCGCATCCGCGTAGGGAAATCGGCGATGGTGTTCCAATGTCGCTGCTTGGCTTCAGGAACACCGGCCAGCCATTTCTGTTGCGAGCGCAGCACGATTGAATGGTTGAGCGGAAACCGCGCAGGCTCGCCGCAACCGACCATCAGCGTCGCCGCAATGTCGACGATATTGCGCAGGTAAGGGCGGTATTCAACCGACCCTTTGCCTTGGCGGATAAAGCCCAGCGCCAGTTCACCACTGGCCTCCTTCTCGAACGCCGCGCAGTGGCTGCAGGTATAGCTGATATATTCGACGAGGCGAATTTTGGCCTCTGGATTGCCGATCACATGCGATCCGCTTGGCGTTGCGGCCACTTTGGCGACCCAATTGAACTGCCCGCCCGGCTTTCCAGCGGGCTTACCCGCAGCGATTGACAGCGCGGCAGTAGTAACGAGCAGCGCTAGGCGCGGAAAAGTTATCATATCGGCATTCAATCCTGTTTGCCCGAATCGAGGCTTCGAGCCAACGATTCAAGCACGGTGCGCAGTTCGCCGTCGCCAATATCGCGCAGCGATTCGCCCAGTTCAAAGGGAATCGGCTTGAGGCTTGGCGGGGCGGTAACGGCCTTATCAGCAGCCGGCGGCTTAACCGCACCTTGCCGCATTTTCACCCGCGCCACCGCGTTATAGCCAAAAAAGCGGTTCACCCGTTCGATAATTTCGGGGATCACGTGCTGGATCATCGGTGCGTGGGCGGCGATAACAACCAGATCGAGGATGCCATCGCTCTTCTCGCCATGCGGAAAGCGGATCGCTTCGGGCGCGCAGACGCGGGCGTGGCGTTCCCCGACAATCTCTGGCCACCGGGTAACTACCGAGGACTGAACGAAGCCGAAGCGGCGAAATGCAGTGCGGCCAATCTCGGGCATAAGATCAGCGATGGCGCGCGCTTGCCCCCCCCGCGGCCTTTCAAAACGGCGCGGCTGAACGTTCTTGGGGCCGCTCTTTCCGGCGCCGCTTCCCCCGCCGCTGCCGGCGATTTTCTTGTCCCGTTCCATTGCGATCCCGCTCATGCCATAGCCCGCGAATGGATGCCAGCGTGCAGCACATTTCGGCGGGGTTGCTCGGGTGGTACCGGGCCCACGCACGGGCTTTGCCGTGGAGGGCATTACCGGGTGAACCGCCGCCTGACCCTTACTGCGTTTGGCTTTCCGAGGTGATGCTCCAGCAGACCACGGTTGCCGCGGTGATCCCTTATTACGAAAAATTCACCCGCCGCTGGCCAAATGTGACCGCACTGGCAGCGGCAGAAGATGGCGACGTCATGGCCGCGTGGGCGAGGCTGGGTTATTATGCTCGGGCACGCAATCTGCTCGCCTGCGCGCGGGCTGTGGCAGCGCGAGGAGGGTGGTTCCCGAATACCGAGGCGGAACTGCGCAAGTTGCCGGGGCTGGGCGCTTATACTGCGGCGGCGGTGGCAGCCATCGCCTTTGGCCAGCATCGGCCAGAAGCGGTGGGCATCGGGCTTGGCGGGATCGCGAAAGCCCACCAGCTCGATGAACGATCCGTCCTTGAAGCGCGGTTCGAATTCCGCGACGCGTGATCGCAAGCCACCGCCAAGTGTGGCTCGACAATTGCCCCGACCAATGTTGATAGCCTTGATCGAAGATCGGCATCAGTTTCGCTCCAAGGCATTCAAGAACACCTC
>JANNZB010000379.1:0-6292 GCA_031410395.1 Novosphingobium sp. | reverse complement strand
GCAAGGTTCTCCTCGCGGAACAGGTCGATCATCTTTTGGACAATGTCCTGCGCCAACTTCGCGCTATCGGAATCGCTCCTCCCACCATCGCTCGAAATAGCGCTTATTTTGAAAAGGTTATCCTGCTCGCTCTCAACCTTGATCGCCTTGCCAAGCCCAAGGATGGTATTTTCCATCTGCTTCGGAGTGGTGACGCTGTCGCCTAGCCGGGTCGAGCGGATGACCTTCTCGAGATTGGCTGCGCTGGTCAGCGTCTGGCGAACCCGATCTATGTCGCGCTTACGGTCGCCTTGACCAACGCCGATCTGCTCGGCGAGCGGATCGTAAAGCTGAACGTAAATGCGTGCCTTTGATTCATAGGAATTTGGCACGCTGGCAACAACCAACCAGCCCAACAGGCAAACGCCCCAAGCCACAGCCAGCACCACCCAGCGACGTTGCCAGACCGAATGAAGCGCCGCGCGCAGTTCTTCGAAGATCGAGTTCATGCCTGTTCAGCCCCGTCCGATCAGAACGTGCTTTCGGGGATGATGATCACATCCCCGGGCTTCAACATGACGTTAGCCTTGCTCTCGCCCTTGCGCAGAAGGTCGCCCAAACGCAGCGCGAACTCGCGCTGGCTGCCACTTTCCTTGTCGAAGCGGATCAGCTTGGCATGATTGCCAGAGGCAAATTCAGACAGCCCGCCGACCGCGATCATCGCATCGAGCAGTGTCATATTAGCCCGATAGGGCAGCGAGGCGGGCTTTGCCGTCGCGCCGATTACGCGCACCTGCTGGCTGAAGGTTCCAGCAAACTTGTTGACGATCACCGAGACAAGCGGGTCCTGGATATATTGAGAAAGCTGGAGTTTGAGGTCTTCTGCGAGCATCGACGGGGTTTTGCCGACCGCTGGCATATCGGTAATCAGCGGCGTGGTGATGCGTCCGTCAGGCCGCACCTGCACAGCTGCGCCAAGCTCTGGATTGCGCCAGACGAAAATCGTCAGCTCGTCCATCGGCCCGATGACGTATTCCTCACCCGGGCCTTCCTGCATCGAAACGAACGACGCCGGGGGAAGCTGCGCGCCTGCACCGGCACCTGAGCAGCCGCTAAGGGCTAGGCTTGCTACAGCACTGCTGGCGAGCAGGCGGGAAAAGCGGTTGATCGGCATTGGCGCACCTTCGGTTGCGTCGGCTTGGCTTGTGCGGGGAAAGCATTTGTCCCGATCCCGCACAGATCACGCTGACAGTTCACCGTCTGCTTTCGCCAAAAAGGGTGAATATACCGTTAGCCTTTATGCCAATTTCCGGTTTTCAGCGGTGTTTCTGAGCGCTGGTCCCATTGCGGAACAGACCAGCGGGCAAGGCTACACAAGCATTTCCAGCGCTGGCCCTTGCCCAAGAAACTGCGCGGGGCTGGCGGTTGCGCCATAAGCACCCGCGCAAAACACGGCGACTACGTCCCCCGCTTCGGCGCGCGGCAGCCATGCCTTGTCGGCTAATTTGTCCAATGGCGTGCACAGACAGCCGACGATGTTGGCTTCCTCTGTTGCCTCGGCATCAAAGCGGTTGGCAATGGCCACAGGATAGTTCCGGCGCACGACCGTGCCAAAGTTGCCAGAAGCGGCTAGTTGGTGGTGCAATCCGCCATCGGTGATCAAGAAAACCTCGCCGTGACTAATTTTGCGGTCGATGATCCGGGCTAGGTAAACCCCTGATTCTCCTACGAGATAGCGGCCGAGTTCGATGCAGAATGCGGTGCCCGCCAGTTCGGGCGGCAGGTTGGCTAACCGCTCCTTGAGCGCCGCGCCGATGCGTTCAACATCAAGCGGTTCGTCGCCGGCAAAATAAGGAATGCCAAAGCCGCCACCAAGATTGCAATGCGGCAAGGCAACACCAGATTGGAGCACCAATGATGCCGCGAGGTCCAACGCCTGCTTCTGCGCTTCAATCAACGCATCAGTATCAAGCGCCTGACTTCCAGCATATATATGAAACCCACGCCACTCAGCGCCAGATTTGACCACCTTGCGAACGAAGGCGGGCACGCGTTCCGCATCGACGCCAAACGGCTTCGCTCCGCCTCCCATTTTCATTCCTGAACCCTTGAGGTCAAACTCAGGATTAACCCGGATCGCAAGGCGTGGGGTGAGGCCTTCTTGCGCTGCGATTGCGATGGCACGCGCCGCTTCGCCTTCGGATTCGAGATTGATAGTCACCCCGCTGCGGATCGCGGCGAGCAGTTCTGCATCCCGCTTGCCTGGTCCGGCAAAGCTCACCAGATGCGGCGCGATGCCAGCCTTCGTTACAATCTCCAGTTCACCGCCCGAAGCAATGTCAAACCCGTCGACCAAATCCGACATGACAGCAAGTAATGGTCCAAACGGATTAGCTTTAACGGCATAGTGAATGGCAATGTCTTTGGGCATGGCAGCGCGCAGCCGCGCCATGCAATCACGCAACATCCGTGCAGAATACACGAACAGCGGTGTGCCGCCTGCCTCGGCGATCAGTGCAGGCACTGTTCGATCATCAATCACCAGCTCGCCATTGCGCACGCCGAAGCCACCGGGAATCGGGCCGAGCGGCTTCATGCTGCCACCTCAGCTTTTAGTTCGAGCGCCAACCCGGCGCGGTCAATTTTGCCATTGGGGCCAATCGGCATTTCTGCGCGCCAGTGGATCACCTTGGGTTGCATGAAATTGGGCAGCTCCTGCAAAAGTTTTCGCGGCAATTCGTCGATCGCATCGGGACGGCTCGCAGCTGCGCGGACAATCAGGTGAACCGCCTGGCCCAGCCGCTCATGCTTCACTCCGAGTGCCACCGCTTCCGTTACCAGTCCAGTCGCCAGCGCGGCTTCTTCCACTTCTTGTGGGCTGATCCTGTTACCTGCACTTTTGATCATCGCATCGCGCCGTCCCGCGAAGTACAGCAGGCCATTAGAATCGCGCTTCACCCGGTCGCCTGACCACACTGCCGTTCCGCCACTAACCGAGGCACGGGGTGCGGGTTTGAAGCGTTCGGCGGTTTGTTCTGCATCCTGCCAATAGCCATGCGCCACCAGCGGGCCGCAGTGCACCAGCTCGCCTTCCTCGCCATCGGCGGTGACTTCACCGTCATCGCCAATCACCAGAATCTCGGCATGCGGGATAGCAGTGCCCATCGAAGTGGGGTGCTGGTCTACCAATGCTGGGTCAAGATAAGTTGAGCGGAAAGCTTCTGTGAGGCCATACATCGGGAACAGCCGCGCATGCGAAAACACGGCCCGCAGCCGCCGCACCAGACCGATGGACAACGCCCCGCCGCTGTTAGTCAGACGCCGCAAAGTATCTGCCGAACCTGCAGGCCATTCGAGCTCTGCCAATTGCACCCATAACGGCGGTACCGCAGCCAGTGTGGTAATGCCATGCCGTCCTACCGCTTTCGCTACGTCACGCGGCGCAAGGTAATCAAGCGGGATGACGCAGCCACCGGCAAGCCAAGTCGAAAATAGCTGGTTCTGGCCATAGTCAAACGACAGCGGCAACACTGCCAGCGTGCGATCATCCGCGGCTAGACCAAGGTATGCGGCCACAGACTCCGCGCCGAGCCACATGTTGGCATGGCTGAGCATAACGCCTTTTGGACGCCCGGTTGACCCGCTGGTATAGAGGATCGCGGCGAGGTCATTGGGATTAGCCGTGGATGCAGACAGCGCGGTGCCCCTCTTTGTCGCAAGTTCCAGCGCCTCAGCCTCGGCGAGCACGCGCGCTCCAGCGGCGTCACATGGCTCCAACGTTGCCAGCCGTGCAGCCGTCCCAACCAGCAGCGCCGCACCGCTATCCGCCATAATATGCGCGACTTGAGCGCGTTTGAGCAGTGGGTTGATCGGCACATGCACCAGCCCGGCTCGCGCTGCGGCGAGCGGCATTAGGCAAGTCAGTTCGCCTTTTGCCGCCCAGCTTGCCACCCGCGAACCTGGCTGCGGTACTTCGGCAGCCAGCCAGCCTGCCAGCAGCTCGATACGCGATCTTAAGTCCTTGAAGCTAATCGTGGCCGAGCGCAGCACCAATGCCGCCGCATCATCCACGCCAATCAAGGCAAGATGATCGATCGGCCGGGCTTGACTATCGGTTTTGGCGCGCGCGGAAATGGTTTTGCTCCAGCGGGGTTGTTTGTACTTGGTTTCGGTCGAATATCACGACGATCTTAATATTGTCCAAGGCGATCCTGTCTTGTGCGCGTTGCTATGCCCAAATGAGGCAGCCGCGCCGTTTGATCGGCTGGCCTGGTGGCAAGCGATGGCTGAGGAATGCGACATCAAACCGCTGATTGCCGTTGCGCGTGATTGCAATGCCTGCGCCGCGCTTCCACTGATGCGCAAAGGGCGTGGGATTGAAGCGCTGGCGAACTGGTACACATTCCGGGTTCGCGCGATTGTCAGCCCCGGAGCCAATGCCGATCAGCTTCTGACCGCTATGGCTTGCGGGCTCATTGGTGAATCGCCGCGTATTACTTTGGCCCCCTTGCCCGACGAGCAACAGGAAACCACCCAGCTTGCCGACGCGTTTCGCAGGGCCGGATGGCTGGTTTTCCGCGAAGTCTGCGATACCAACCACATCCTCCCCGTCGCCGGTCGCACCTTCGCCGAATACATGGAAGCCCGGCCCGGCCCGCTCCGCACCACGCTGAAGCGCAAGGGGGGCAAAGTTTCTGTCAGGGTTGAAACAGAGTTTTCGGACTCCTCATGGCGGGCCTATGAGCAAGTCTATGCCCATAGCTGGAAGCCCGAAGAAGGATCACCCGCATTGCTGCGCCGGTTGGCCGCCGAGGAAGGCACAGCAGGACGATTGCGGGTAGGATTGGCTTTTTCCGAAGGAGAACCCGTCGCCGCGCAGTTCTGGACTGTAGAGGGCGGCACCGCTTTCATTCACAAGCTGGCCCATACCGAATTGTCCAAATCGCTATCCCCCGGCACAACGCTCAGCGCGGCATTGTTTGAACACGTTATTGATCGCGACAAAGTTTCGATGGTCGATTTTGGCACCGGCAACGATGGCTATAAACGCGACTGGATGGAGGCTCAGCGCCCGCGATATCGCCTCGATATGGTGCGTGCTGGCTGGCCCGGAAACTGGCCGACAATCGCCCGGCACCTGCTGCGCCGCCTTGCGGGCAAGGCCAACCATGGTTAGAGGCGCGTCAGTGGCGGTAACACCGCGCTTTTACGAGGGATCGATGAGCACCGAAACCGACCGGACTCTGCGAGCGATCCTTGCCGATGTGCTCGGATTGAAGCCCAACCGGGTTGCCGCGTTCAATGCGCATACCGGGCTTTTTGGCCATCTGCCCGAACTCGATTCCATGTCGGTCGCCGGACTGCTAACCGAAATGGAAGACCGGCTTGACTTCATCATCGATGATGACGAGATCGATGGCGAACTGCTGGAAACCTATGGCTCGTTGCTCGCCTTTGCCGAGGCCAAGCGCAAACGCACGTGATTGCCACCTGGCCCTGCCCTGCGACCGATGGCGGCACAGCTGATGAATTTGCCATTGCCTTTGATCGCGACCGCGCGCTGCGGCTGCTGATAATCCCCGCGATGTTCGATGAAGCGAATCGCTTGCGCCGCCTGACTGTGGAAACCATGCGGCGGCTCGATCAAGCTGGGATCGACTGCTTTTTGCCAGACCTGCCCGGATGCAATGAAAGCTCGCAGCCATTAGGTGCGGTGTCGCTCGATCACTGGTCGAATGCGATGCTCTCCGCCACGCAGTATTTCCGAGCAAGCCATGTGCTGTCCATGCGCGGTGGCGCGTTGGTAGTGCCGCCATCGCTGCCCGGCTGGCGCTACGCTCCGGTGGGCGGAGCTTCTATCCTTCGGCAAATGTTGCGGATGCGCATTCTGACTGCGCGTGAGGCGGGGCGGGAGGAAACGCAGGACGACTTACTCGAAATGGGTTTGCGCGAGGGCCTGAATCTAGCTGGATTCGCACTTTCTCCATGCATGGTGGCCAGCCTGCAAAGCGCCGCCCCGCCTGAAGAAACCGCGCAATCAATTATAGGGCAGGACATGCTCGGCGGCGGCGCGCTGTGGCTACGTGCCGAGCCGGACGAGGATCGCGGCCAGGCCGATGCGCTTGCCGCGGTGATTGCCGTCGGGATCCGGGCATGACCCGGCGTCACGTGCTCTTTAACTGCGAGGGTTCGGACTGCATCGGGACTATCGATGCGGCGGCGGGGTCCACCGGCCTGCTGATCATAACTGGGGGCAATGAGCTTCGCAGCGGCGCGTGGAATGGGCAGGCCCTGCTCGCCAGCGCCGTTGCGG
>JANNZB010000378.1:0-2645 GCA_031410395.1 Novosphingobium sp. | reverse complement strand
ATTTCGGCCAGGTTCATTTCCTCGACGAAATACAATTGCACCACCAGTTTCAGCCGCTCGGGCAGATCGGCGATTGCGCTTGCGAGGTGCCCGCGCAGTTCTTCGTCGGCGAGCAGTTCGAGCGCGTTCGGGCCGTCATCGGCATAGGCCATGGAGCTGTCAGAGTACGCCTCGTCAATCGATTCAAAGCGCAGAGGTTCGCTGTTGGCGCGCAGGTCTGCCAACTCGGCCTCGCTCACCCCCATCGCCTTGGCCAATTCAGGCGTTGAAGGCGCGCGGCCCAGCGTTACCCGCAGCGCCTCTTCCTTTTCGCGCAGGTGCTTGCGCCGCTCGGTCGCCCCGCGTGACAGCGGCAGTGCGCGGCGGATAAGGTCAACCATCGCCCCGCGCACGCGCATTTTGGCATAGGCGGCGAAGCCGTCTTCGGTGGGTCCGCTGTGTTTCTGCGAACATTCGGTGAGCGCGACGAGCCCCGCCTGCATCAGATCCTCAAGCTCAATCCCCGGACGACCTGTTCCGTGGACGTGCCAGGCGAGCCGCCGGACCATCGGTAGAAAGCGGCGCACGCGGTCAGCAATGTCGCCGCGATAGGCGGTGCGAGCGGCGGTGAACGGTGTGTGGTCGTGCTTCATGCGGCAAGCTCTTCCATGGTATTGTTTTCGGGATTTGGCAGCGCTGGGTAGGCAGGAGGCGGTGCCTCGCCGCCGATCACCGCGAGCACTTCGATCGGCTGGGCGGGCGGCAATTCGTTGATGGAAAGCACGAGGCAATTGGGTGCGCGCAGCCGCAGCAATGCGGCCAGCGCCCGGCGCGCGCGCGGTTGAACGATCAGCGCGGGCGGCAGGCTGCTGGCGCCCTGCTCGGTCATAATCGCGGCGACGCGCTCACCGATGGAGCGGGCAAGATCGGGCTCGATAATCGGCTGGCCAGTCGCGGGATCATGCAAGCCCTGAACGATCATCGCCTCCAGATTGGCTTCGAGCGTCAGCACCGGCAGCCGCTCGCTCGGCGCGCAGACGCGGCCGACAATCAGCCCGCCCAGATCGGCGCGGACAATGTCGATCAGCCGTTCGTGTTCTAGCGTGACTTGCACCGCCTGGCTAAGGCTGGAGAGGATCGGCAGCGGGTGGCCGATGGGCACCCCGTCTTCGAGCAAACTGCGAAGCAGGCGGGTCAACGCGGCAAGGCTGAGCGGTGCGGGGGTGACGATTTCGACGAGGCCGGGCGCGCGTTCCTTTACCCCGTCAAGGATGGCGCGGACTTCATCAGGCCCGAGCAGCGCCTGCGGGCTTGCGCCGAGCAGCTGGTTAAGGTGGGTGGCGATGACGGTGGAGGGATCGACGGTGAGGTATCCAGCGGCCACAGCCGAATCGCGCGCGGCGGGTTCGATCCAGATCGCCGGGCAACCAAAACTTGGGTCGATGGTCGCTTCGCCGAGCAAATTGTGGCCCGCACGCACTTCGCCAGCGTCAATCGCCAGCACTCTATCGGCGCGCACCGAAGCTCCGCCGAGCGGCACTCCGCCGAGCACGATGCGGTAATCGTGCGGCGGCAGTTCGAGCGCATCGCGCAGCCGGAACTGCGGAACGACAAAGCCGAACATCTGGCTGAGTTGCTTGCGTACGCCCGTTATTCGGGCGACTAAGGGCGATCCGCGCTTGTCATCGACCAGCGGGACCAGGCCAAAGCCGAATTCGATGGTCACCAGCGTGTGATCGGATACGTCTTCGAGCGCAATGCGGCCGGGTTCAACGGCAGGCACTTCGGCGATGGGAAGCGCAGTCTGGCGGCGAGTTTCGGGTGATGTCTGACACCTTCTCGCTTTTAGCTCTCGCCGACCGAATGCTCTGGGTGACCGCGCTGGTCGCCGCCCCGGTCCTGCTCGCCAGTCTCGCGGTCGGGCTCGTTATCGGCATAGTTCAGGCCGCAACCTCGGTTTCCGAACAGACGCTGACTTTTGTTCCCAAACTGGCAGTGATCGCGCTGGTGCTGGTGGTGATGGGGGCATCGATGATGGGGCTGGTGGCTGATTTCCTGACGGAGATCTTCGCCGAAATCGCCCGGCTCGGACGATGATCGGTTTTGACAGATGATCGGGCTGTCGTTCGACTTTGGCCCGGTTGAGGCAGAATTCTGGCGCTGGATGTTCGTCATGACGCGGATCGGCGCGGCGCTGCTCGCCGCGCCGTTTTTTGGAGCCGCCGGCGTACCGGTGCAGGTGCGCGTGATCGTCACCGGGGCGATTGCCGTGCTGGTCTGCAGCTGGACCGGTGTAGCTGCCCCGCCCGCGCTGTTCTCGCTTCCCGGAATGCTGGCGATCGCGGGCGAGGTGTTGTTAGGGCTGTCGCTGGGCTTCGTGCTGCAAGTGGCTTTCGCCGCGCCGATGATCGCCGCCGAAGTGATCGGCGCAGGCATGGGCATGTCCATCGCGACGGCGGCCGATCCCAACAGCGGCGGGCATTCGCCTGCGCTTGGGCAATATTACACCGTGGTACTAACGCTGATTTTCCTGGGGCTTGGCGGCCACCTGCTGTTCATCGAAATGGTGATCAAAAGCTATGCTTACTTCCCGCCCGGCCACACCTGGCTGGGGGCAGAGCGGTTTGGAATAATCGCCGGTTACGGCGGCACCATGCTGCTCACCG
>JANNZB010000377.1:0-2922 GCA_031410395.1 Novosphingobium sp. | reverse complement strand
TGATTCACGGCATTTTCAGACAGACGCAGGGCGATGCGGTTTCGTTCGGCGACTGCCTGTCCGGAGCCATCCGCCATGTTCTGCCCGTCTTTGGACTGACCTTTCTGTGGTGGCTGGCTTTGATGTTCGGGATGCTGTTTTTCCTTGTTCCGGGCCTTATTCTGCTCGTGATGTGGAGCGTGGCTGTGCCCGTGCTGGTGAACGAAGGATGCGGCATCACCGATGCATTCGGGCGCAGCCGCGCGTTGACCAAAGGCCTGCGCTGGCCGATCTTCGGCACATTGCTGGTTTTCATCCTGATCCTGGGCGTCATATCGTTCGCCTTTCAGGGGTTTTCACGGACAGGAATGATGGATCTCTACCGGACAAGCCTAGTGACCGGAACTTTGGTGTCACTGGTGATGGTCACCCTCACCTCTCTGCTGACATCCAGCTTCCTCGCCGCACTTTATGGCGAAGTCCGCTTCGTCAAGGAAGGTGTCGGCACAGGCGGATTGGCCGAGATATTCTCCTGATCCCCGCGCGCTTGACGCCCACGCGCCCGAAGCATAGGGCAAACCCGCCCGCACCGGCGCGGCCCCTTCGTCTAGCGGTCAGGACGCGGCCCTCTCACGGCTGAAACACGGGTTCGATTCCCGTAGGGGTCACCAATAAAATCAACGACTTAGGCCTAGCAGTGCCCTTTTCGTCATATATCCATCAAATATCCCCACTTGGATACAAGGAGTCCGAAGCTGGTAGTCACCGTGACACGAAGCAACAATGACTGATTCTGATTGGCAAGGGCATTTATCATTGCGACCTAAGGCGAAGGTAAAGGCGGCCCACGCACCAGTACTCCATCTCCTGTGAGCGCCGGGCGCGAGCAGGCTATCGATTAACCTACGAGATCGCCCGATATTCGCTCTCTCCGATGGTGTCGAAGCCAAAGGGCAAGAACCAATGGCGATCCTTCATCACCCGCACTTTTTCATACTTCAGGATGATTTCTGTCAATTTCACCTTCGCATCGCTTGCGCCATCGCGCGAAACAGCACGCACAAGGTCATCCACTGCCCGATTGATGGCACCGGCGTGCGTGCGAACATCAGCGTCATCTACAGCAGCAACGGCAGCATTCAGGCCGTTGATTGCAGTGCTCGTTTCTTCTCCGCCTGTCACCGCAGCCGCCAGCGCAGAGCCAATAGCTTTGGCATCATCCAGTTCCTCCTGTTCGAATGCAGGGATGGCATCGAACTGGGCTTTCAGGATTTGCAGATGCCCGATGGACAGATGCACCTGCTCCTGCGCCAGAGACGCCTCTGGCGGCAAATGCGGCAGCACCACCTCGGTCAGCGCGCGAATGATGCTGGCGATGCGTTCGTCGGTTGTCGGGGTCATTGCACATCTCCTTCGCTCAGCAGGCGGACAAGATCATTGGCGAACATAGGCGACGTCGCCCCCAGAAAGGTCAGCAACACGTCCTGATGATTGTGCTGCGATCGCGCGGCGGCAAGTCCGTTGGCGGCCACGATCACATTGCACTTCCAGCTGCTCATCACGTCATAATAATGCAAGGTTTTGCGGTTGACCGCGCGGCCCGAACGCTTTTCATATTCTGTAATGAATTCCTCCCGCTCGAACAGGTCGCTCGCCCGGAATGTCCCATCGGGATCATAGGTGCCGAATACGCGCATCAACACCCAGCCTAGGTCTTCGTGATAGTCGCCGATCCGCGCCAGTTCCCAATCAAGCAATGCGGTAATCTGGCCGCTCTCTTCCTCGAACAGATAATTGCCCGTGCGGTAGTCGCCATGTGTCACCACAAGTTCGGCGGTGTCGGGCATATTGTCCGCCAGCCACTGCGTGGCGAGCGACATGACCGGGCGGTCTGTGCCTTCGTCAACCGCCCACATTTCGAGCCAGTAATTATAGGACCAGCGCGCCGCCTGTTTCGGGTCAGCGTCGGGAACCTCAAAGCCGGGAAGCGGCTTTGCCCGCCAGTCATAGGCGTGAATTTCCACCAGATAGTCCAGAAACTGATCACGCAACTTGCCGCGCAGTTTCGGCCCCAGATAGGTGCCAAGGCCGGAGACCTTTACCCCCGCATCGCTGGGCTTGGTGACGCCCTTCACCACCCGCATGATCGCGGCGGATTGGGGGAAGTGATCGCCATTCGGATCAACCCATACCGGTTCGGGTACGGGAACCACGCCCTGCATGGCCCTGATTAAGACAAATTCCCGCTCGCGATCTGTTTCCGTAATGGCAGAGCGTGGATCCATGCGCAGGAGGAACTGCTCATCTTGCCTGCCTTGCGAGAGAGTGAAAAAGAACTGCTCCTTGGAAGCGCCTCCCCCCACGCGCCGCACGCCGGATACTGTCGCACCGGGACGCTCATTCTCGAAATAGCTGGCGAGAACCTCTGTCACTTCCGGGATCAGCGCCGCACGATAGGGCGGCAGATCGCGGCTGGCGCGCCGCCGGTCGAGGATTTTGCGGTTGATCGATTCCATGTCGTTCAACATGCCACTCTCCTTAATAGGGGCCATTGGCGCGGATGTGTTCCAAATAGGATGTGGGCCAGGCGCACTCCATCCAGCCGACGCCATCTTTGCCATCAATTTTCGTGCGACCGCCGCTTTCATTGAGGCTGAGCGCAGGATCGGGAATGAGGGTATAGGTGCCGAATACCTCTGTCTCGATCCGCGTGTGGCGCCCGGCAGCATCGACGAGATCAGCCGTGTAGGCTGTCTGCCAAAACTGCTCGTCATAAGTGACATCGACCTTCACCGTATCGACCCGCGACATCAGCCCCTCCTTGAACACATAACCCCGGACATGCTCCTTCCCCAGCGCATTGAAACGCCAGAAATGGACGGAAGTTTCTGTCCCGACTTGGCCCACAAACCATTCATATTGCTGGAAAGGAATCCAGTCGCG
>JANNZB010000376.1:0-3180 GCA_031410395.1 Novosphingobium sp. | reverse complement strand
CCATCCCTCGGGCGAGAACGCGGGCAGCATGACGATTTTGCGGCCCGCATAGATTGAACTCATCAGCGCCGAGATACCCGCGATATGATACGGCGGCACGACCACCAGCGCGGCGTCGCTTTCATCCGCTGCAGCAAATTCCACCGTACCCAGGATGTAGCCGATCAGGTTGGAATGGCGCAGGATCGCTGCCTTTGGCGCAGCTGTGGTGCCGCTGGTGAACAGTTGCACGGCGACGCCTTCGCCCATGTCATAAGCGCGCGAATCCTCGGCGGGCACGGTTTCCTGAACCTTGAGCGCGAATTCCTCGCGGGCATAAACCGTGTGGCCCTGATCGCCGGCAAGACGCTCAACCCGCTCCTCGTCACCCACGACCAGTGCAGGCGC
This sequence comes from Novosphingobium sp., assembly GCA_031410395.1. Taxonomy (GTDB): domain Bacteria; phylum Pseudomonadota; class Alphaproteobacteria; order Sphingomonadales; family Sphingomonadaceae; genus Novosphingobium. Next base: position 2,793 of record JANNZB010000376.1, on the reverse strand, counting down.
GATCCGGCCCAGCAGTGCGGCAAGATCAACATCGGGCAACCGGTAATTGAGCGGGCAGTATGGCACCCCAGCCAGCGCAGCGCCGAACAGCGCGATCACCGCTGCCTCGCTCGATTCGTCAAGCAGCGCGACATATTCCGCGCCCGATTCCTGAATCAGTTCGAACGCCCCGCGCGCTGCCCAAAGCAGGTCGCCATAGGTCCAGGACTTGCCGTCGCAAACCAGCCCGACACGGTCTGGCGCAGCTTCGGCGGCCATTTCTAGGATCAGCGATATGTTCATGGCGCTATGCTGCCATCAGTCGGAGGCGGGAAGCGGCTTCGCGTCCTTGGTCACCAAAGCTGAGCCATCGACTGAAAGCGAACCCTTGCCCGGCTTGACGCAGAGCAGTTCAAACGTCGCGGCGGCATCGACATAGCGCTTGCCCATCAAGGTGCCGTTTGACTGGTCAGCGCTGAGTTCCGCGGCCTCGGCTGGCTTTGCTTCACCCATCGGAGCGCCGCCGCATTCAATCTGGCCTTCGCCCGAACGGATCACCATGACTTCGGTGTCGCAGGTGGCGCTTTTCAAACGGGTGCCGGGTTTCATCAAATCATGTCCTTGAATGTTTGCCGAATCAGGCAATCGCGCCCTTGGCCTTGTAAGCCTCGATCGTGTCCCACTCCATCCCGATTTCCATCAGGACGATTTCGGTGTGTTCGGACGCTATCGGCGAGCGGTCAATCACCACCGGCGCGCCATCGAACTGCACGGGGCCGCGCACCAGTTTAAGCGGCTTGTCGCTGCCATCAGCCGCAGCGACCTCAACTATCATATCGTTGGCGAGCGCCTGCTCGTCGGTGAGAATTTCGTGGAACGACTGGATAGGTGCCCACTGGCCCGAATAGGACTTGAGATGCTGACGCCAGTATTCGAACGTCTGCCCGGCGAAGGCCTTGACCAGAATGTCGCTCGCGGCCCCTGCGTTTTCGAACAGCGCGACGGCTGTGGCAAAGCGCGGGTCATTCGCGGCATCGGGAACCCCCAGATGATCGAACAGGCTCTTGATATGGCCGGTGGGAGACAGCGTGCACATATTGATCGTCTGGCCATCTGACGTGCGGTAATTGCCCTGCAAAGGATTGCGCGCTGCGCCGCCGGACACTGGCATGGGATTGCGCGTCATCACCCCGGTTTCGGCCACTTGCGCGATCGAAGCGCCCGAAGCCCAGGTCGCGGCACTGAGCAGCGAAACATCCATTTCAGGGCTCTCACCAGTGCGTTCACGGTGGAACAGCGCCGCCGAAATACCGCCTGCGATGAACATGCCGCCAATCGAATCGCCGAATGCCGGGATGCCTTGCCCAAGCGGCCCCTCCATCTCTTCGGGAGTCATGGCGATAGCGACGCCGCTGCGCGACCAGAAGCAGGTGCCGTCAAACCCGCCAACCTCGCGCTCAGGTCCTTTGTTGCCCAGCGCCGATCCGCGCGCGTAAATGATGTTGGGGTTCACCGCCTTGATGTGTTCAACATCGAATTTGTTCTTCTGGCGCACCTGCGGGAGGTAATTTGTCAGGAAAACGTCGGCCGTCTTGGCCAGTTCATAGAGTACCTGCTGGCCTTCAGGGGTGGTGATATCAACGCCGACGCTGCGCTTGCCGCGGTTGGGGTGCTCAAACAGGGTATGCCGCTGCGGATCGAGAGTAACGCCGCCCATATTGAGAAAGCCGCGCTGGGTATCACCGCGCACCGGATGCTCGATCTTGATAACGTCGGCGCCCCATTCGGCGAGGACGGCACCTGCGGCAGGAACAAAGGTGAACTGCGCCACTTCGAGCACGCGAATTCCCTGCATCACCTTGGTCATCTGAACTTCCCGTCCCGAAAAATCTACGCGGGCGCACGGTCACAGTGGCTTGCCCAGTTGACGATTTCCTGCGCGGAAACGCTGGCACTGGCAACCACCTAGGCCATCGCGGCGACGATCATGCTGGAAGTGGCGCGAAGCGCGGCGGGATCAACCGCCAAAGGTCTTGCTGCCGCCAAGGCCGGTATAAAGTTTATCGAGCAGGCGTCCGAATTCCAAAAGTTCTTCGTCCGAGAATGTCTTGAATACGCGGGCCTCGCTGGCACGGGCGATCTCGCCTATCTGGCTGAGAAGCGGTTGGGCCTGTTGGGTCAGACATATGGAGTGTGCGCGGCGATCATTTTCGCGGGGTTTGCGTTCCAGCAGGCCATCGGCGCACATCCGGTCAATCAATCGCCCCGCCGAAGCTTCTGACATATCGAGCGCATTTGCGATCTCGCGCTGGGTTGCGCCAGGCCTGCGAGCAACGACGAGGAACATTGTCCACTGCGAGCGGGTGACGCCGATATCACTGACCCGGCGATCAAAGTTCTGCCGCATCATCCGCGATACAATTGCCAGCCGCACGCCAATATCGCGCGCACCGTGTTCGCTGTGAATGGGATCGGCTGTATCGGTCAGGCTGCTGCCAAGATCGGTTGAAATAGCCTTCACTCCCCCAACAGTTCCGCGCAGTATCAGCCTTGTATCACCCTTCTTCCAGCAAGATAGCCCCCTAAATCCGCTCGATGATGATCGCCGGAGCCATGCCGCCTGCCGCACACATGGTGATCAGGCCATAGCGTCCCCCGGTGCGTTCCAGCTCGTCTAGCGCGGTGCCGATCAGGATCGCCCCGGTGCCACCAATCGGGTGGCCCAGCGCAATTGATCCGCCATTGGGGTTCACCTTGGCGCGGTCAACGCCCATGTCACGGATGAACTTTTCGACCACAACGGCGAAGGCCTCG
>JANNZB010000375.1:0-3082 GCA_031410395.1 Novosphingobium sp. | reverse complement strand
CCCTTGCCCGAATGGAGCGGCTGGGCAGCAGGGACTGACGGCGCGGAAATAGCCCCCTCATCCAGCCCATCAAACTGGGGCGCACCTCCTCCGTCGTCGGCTATTTCCGGTGGCGGCCCGATGGCCCAGGCTTGGACGCCCCCCGCAACTGCGCCTAGCACTGCACCCGGCGGATGGAATGCCCCTAGTGAAGGCCATGTGGCACCTGCTTCGGCATGGGAAGCTGCACCAACGCCAGTTACTCCAGCGTCCGATTGGTCGAGCCCTGCGGCACCGGCAATTGCCCCCGGTGCAGACGATATCTGGGGCAAATTTGCTCAGAGCAATGTGGTTGATTGGTCGCGAAGCGGCTTTGGCGCACCGCCACCGCCACAAGTTATCCAGCAACCCCCGCCCTTGGCACCTGCCGCATCGGTTGCCGCGCCATTCCCGCCAACGGCGGCTTCACCGACCCAACCCACCTCTGCGCCTGCCGCCATACTAATGCCGGTGGCCCCAGCCGTAGCCCAATCAGCCCCGGCACCATCGGCCGGGATGGCGCAGATGCTTGGCGCTGCGCAGATTGATCCGGCCAAGATAACGCAAGATGATGCCACGACTGCTGCGCTGGCTGGGGATCTGCTTCGCCGCCTTGTTTCGGGTCTATTCGTGCTGCTGGAAGCCCGGGCGCGCGCAAAAAGCCAGATGGGGGCACAGGGTACCAGCTTTTCGACTGACGGCAACAATCCGCTTAAATTCGCGCGAACACCCGATCAGGCACTGCTGCAACTCCTCAGCCCGCCAGAGCGCGGGTTTCAAACGGCAGATCGCGCAATCGAGGATTCATTCAAAGACCTTCAGGCGCATCAGATGGCAACGCTGCGGGCGATGCAGGGTGCGCTGCGATCAACGCTTGAACGCTTCTCGCCCTCCTCAATCCGCGCGCGTGCAAAGGACAAGGGCCTGATGGCGAAAATCCTGCCATCGGCGCGCGATGCCGCCTTGTGGAAGGCCTATGAGAAGGAATTCGGCGGCGTGGTCCAAGGTTCGGACGAAGCCTTTATGGACATGTTCGCCAAGGAATTCCGCCGCGCCTACGAAGAAATCGCGGGTCAGCGTTGAGCCTTACTGGGACTGTGCAACGTCGGGCTGGTCGTTGACTGACTGGTACCAGATCATTTCCGTTTTCCACCCTTGCGCCTTGGCGGCATCGGCAAACTTCTGCGGCCAATCAGGTTTTAGACTGCCAGGAGCGTGATTAAACAAGGACACGCTGAACGGCCCCTTGCCCTCGATCATGATTATCCCACTCCAGCCCGCATCGATCGTTGGTAGAGTGAGGCGATACCGCTGGTTGCCCTCATCCTGCAGAATATCTTTGGGCAAGTCTTTCATATCCACTGACAAAAGCTCCATCTGGCCCTTTTCATCGACTGCCATGAGGGCAGACTGACCGGTGATCCCTTGCAGATTAATTTCAATTATCGCCTTGGCCGCAATCTTACCAGCTTGCCTCCCCCACGAACCATCCAGCGGCGACATTTCAAATTTTGTCTGCGGTAAGGAGAGATGGCCCACCCCTCCTGACCTGAATTGTCCGAATGCTTCGATCGGCCCGCAAAACTTTGCGGGCACCGGTGCTATATCGGCGTAATTCATCGACACTCCGCCTACGCCAGCGCCCTTCAGCATCTGCTCGATCTGGGCGATCGCCGCAGTTGACTGACCGGATACCCCTTTCAAATTGACGTTCACTGGCGACCCATGGCCGCCATCAACACTTTCGACATCGATCCAACTACAGGGCATCTTTGTTAGCCCGCTCGCCAAAACACTGCGCGTCGTCGCAACGGGATCAGCGACCCTTGCCGCAGCCACCTTACCCGGTTGGCCGCCCTCTGGATCAACAGCATCGGCGCTGTCGCCGCCGGTGAAGGAGAGCACCAGTGCCACCAGCACCAACAGCCCCAGCACACCCCCGCCAACCATCGCCATTCCGCGAGGTTCCTTGAAGATCGGCGGAATACTTAGGCCCGCAAGTTTGCTCAAGATACCATCGAGCGGCGAGCCTGACTTTTCGGAATCCGGCTTTGCGGCCACCTTGTCGGCCTTGAACTTGGCCGCCTTGCCGGCCTTTTCCTTGCCAGTAACCGGGGTTGATTTTCCCTGCGACCAGTCATTGATCCACTGCACAACCTCATCCATCGAACGCATGCGTTGCTGCGGGTTGGACATGACCATGCGGGCAATCAGCGGACGCAGGCCATCGGGCACCGGAGACAAGTCAGGCCCGGCCCGCCGCTTGTCGACAGCATCGACGATCGTCCCGCCCATATCGACATCGCGCCCGCGCGCTACTGCAAGGATAGTCAGGCCGAGACTGTAAATATCAGTCCAGGGGCCTATATCACGGCCGAATTCACCCAACTGCTCGGGCGCCACGTAGTTCAGCTTGCCGGCAAAACCATCGCCAACAATCGTCGCGGCGGAGGGATCAAGGTCCTTGGCAATGCCGAAGTCGATGATTTTGGCGCGTTCAACTGACCCGCCTTCAAGCAGAATGTTATCGGGCGAAATGTCGCGATGGATCGCTCCCATACTATGCGCAACGCCCAGACCTTCAGCGAGGCGCTTGGTCAGGAAGGCGATCTGTTTGGCATCAGCATTCAGATCCTTGAGCTTGTCGGAAAGGTTGGGGCCATCGACATATTCGGTGACGATATAGAACACGCCAAGCTGCGGTTCCTGCGCCATCGTGCGATATTGCACCAGCGCCGGATGGGTTAGCCGGGTAAGCGTGCGCGCCTCTTTATAAAACATGCCCTGCACCGCAGGATCAGCGGCGAGGTGCGGCAGGATGACCTTGATCGCGACCCGCTCGTCTTCGCTGTTGATGTTCACCCCCTCGAACACCTCGCCCATGCCGCCGCGGGCGATGAACCGGCGCACCTGATAGAGGTGGTTGAGGACATCGCCGATCTGGACCCGACGCTGCTGCGCCGGATCTGGCGCGGAAGCGAACGGTGCCGGACCCGGCGGACCGGGGGCGAACCGTGGCGGCGCCGGGGAAGGAAGCGGGGCCGCGGGCGTGCCCGACCAGCCG
>JANNZB010000374.1:0-3643 GCA_031410395.1 Novosphingobium sp. | reverse complement strand
CATCGAGTTCTTGGTATGTCAGGTTGTCGTTATTGACGAACTCTTGCCGGGCGCGGCTGATATTTGTTTCAATTTTCTCTGCATCCTCAGTCGATAGTTCTGAGGGAGACAATGCTTTGATCTCTCTGGAAATCTGTGTATCAAGCTTGCTGGTGACAGAGATAATGTCTTTGAATCGCACCCATGGCCAGGCGGCCTTGGACCTATCTAAAAAGGAAAAGCGATAGCGAATATCTTCTGGCGCTACCAAATCGCCGCTCAAAATATCAAGATAAAGTTCGCGAGAAGTCCCAGAATAACTGCCCTTGAGACCGATGTACAGGCTTTGCAGGCGTTGCTGCCCATCTAGCACAATCATCTTGGAATGATTATTTTGCGGCTTATAGAAGTCAGTGAGCTTGATGTCGCGATGATAGTTGTCGATGAAAGCGCGATGTTTGATTGGCTCTTTCGTTTTCCAAACCAACAAGGTGCTAATCGGATACTCACGCATGATGGAATCAAACAGGCGTGCAATTTGGTCCTCACTCCACACAAACGGACGCTGGATGTTGGGTAACCAAAAGCCACCACCTTCGGATTCTTCGTCGTTCAAATAGGAAACAATCTTCCGGAACGATCTTTTCTGATTTTGCACGACGACTATCCTTTACTCTTCAAAAAGCGAACCTTGCAGCTCGGTAGGTTTGGGCACGCTGTTGGCGGCTGATTCGATGCCGGTCCAGCTTGTGATGAGATCGTTGTAGGCGCGGGCGTCTTCGGCTTGGCCGAGGCGTTCGCAGAGGGTATAGAGGCGGTAGGCGAGCTGGCGCACGGCTTCGGCTTTGCCGCCGAGGGCGGCGAGGAGTGCGCCGGATGCTGATTCACCGCCTTGCTTCAGGGCGCGGATGAGCTGGTGCAGGGCTTCCCAGACGGGCGTGCGGGAGTCGGTCCGCGGGTCCCAATCGGTAGGATACTCGGCCCACTTCAGCAGGCGTACTTTGCCGCTGCCGCTTTGCAGCACCCCGGCTTCCTTCATGGCCTCCACGCTGGTGGATTTGGAGCGGGCCAACACGTCGGCTTCGCCAAAGACACTTTCAGTCCAGCCGTGTTGCTCGAACCAGTGCAGGCAGAACTGGGTGTCGGCGTCGAAATCGTCCTCGGCGAGGAAGCGGTTGATGAGCTGGAGGGCTGTGCGCACACTCATGGGCGAGCCGTCGGCCTCCAGCACGGCGGAGTATTTGGAAAAGACCGCCATGCCCGGCCCGATGATGGCCTGCGAGAGGTCAACCGGGGCGACAGGGGACCGGTCGTCCCCAGAGCCCTTGGTCATCTCGTCGAGCGCGTCTGGGAGCACGGTGTTCAGCTCCCGCAGGAACTCGCGCCTGGAAACCGTGAGTGCGTTGTTCGAACGCTGACGACAGACGAGCACAATGCTGGAGGCAAGGGCATTGCTGCCGACACCGATTGAACGAGCCCCTCGCTCCGTTCGCATCGGCCAGGTACCAGTGATAGCGAAGCCTGCCCGGATTACCGCGTCCAGGAACGTATCCCAGCCGGTGCTGACGGTCCCGCCGTCTCCGCCGCTCTCGGTCTCCGCTTGTTTGAATGCATAGTAGATGGTCACCGGAAACGCGGGATGGGCCTGTTCGGCTAGGCGTTGCATCGCGCGGGTCATCCCATCAAGGAAGAACGCTTCCGCCTTCTCCTTGCCACCGTGGCGCAACGGTGTCGCTACCAACTCATCAGCTTTGGGAACGGCGAGGGTCGCGAACAGGTCAGGGAAGATCGGCTTGAGCGAACGACGCAACCACACGTAGAAAAAGTCTGATAGGTCCGCGTATTCGATGTTGTCGTAGTACGGTGGGTCGGTTGAAACTACTGCGCCAGGAAAGCCCCCTTCAGTTGCGACCGCATCAGCCTGTTTTGATAGTCCAGGCAAGCCGACCGTCGGAAAGTATTGCAGCGGCACACTAAGGGTTTGCAGAACCGTCTCGATACTGCCCGTCGATTCGCTGAAGAAGTTCACCTCAGCGAAGTCCCAGCTCATTTGAAGAGCCTGCCGACCGAAAGTGGAACGAACGGTGGCAACCGCCGCTGACCGACCCGACGCGGTTTTGGAAGAGACTGGGCCTGCGTTCCAGGTACACAGACTCGACCCCTTTTCGGCCAATTTGCTGACCAGGAACGCAAGATAAGTGGCTACTGCATCCGCGTACGCTGTTGCGCCGCCAACACCGCTCTTCTTGCCGCCGGCCAGGCCCGCTGCCAAACCGTCGTGATTCACGTGCTCGCGCGCCTCCTGCACCAGGTCAGCAAACGTGGTGAGCGCCACGAGCTGGCGAGGCGTGAATAGGTCGCCGAACGTGTCCAGACCATAGTTGGAAACGTTCACTCGACATTTCCCCTGAAGGGACGCTTCGGGTTTCCATGTTGGCTTCGCTTGCGCGGCATTAGCTTCGATGGCTGCAGTCGGAGCGAGGTAGAGGCGGGCACCGGGGCCTTCCGCAACAATCGCCATAAGCTTCTGGCCCATCCGTCCAGCCGTGCCCTCAGCTCGGATGTAGTCGTAGTCGATCGGAGAATCCGACATGAGGCAGCGAAACGCCTTCCGCTTACCGGCAGTCGTGCCGTGTGCTGCCTCTAAGGGCGGGGTCCCAGTCTTTAGAGTGAATCGATAGCCATGGCCCTCAATGACAGGAACGACGTACGCCTCTTTGCTCGTCATCGGCGACAGCACGAAGCTGGAGGCAAGAGGTACATGCACATCTGCAAAGGCCGGGTTCGGGCTTCTCACGGTGCGCACCCAAAGCCACGCCACCACTGTGAGCTTCTGGCCGACATACTGCTTTAGTTCGGGGCGCTCATTCGCCTGGTAGGTCGTCACCTCGACGCTTGGGTAGAGGTGACCGATGCGCTTTTCGGCTTCGGAACGCATCCACCGGCCGTAATAGCGCACGTCCTCCATCAGCCCACGAGCACCTTCCCAAGGATTCGCAGCCTTCTCATGTGAACTCTTGGCGTGCCACTCAGGATTCATCGGCGAATTGCCGATGAACTCCGCTGGGAGTTCGATCATGGCCTTGTTGATCAGCACAGCCACCGGGTTGAGGTCGGTGGCGTACGCTTGGAGGCCAAGGCGCTGGGCCTCCAATGGGATGGCTCCGCCCCCGGCAAATGGGTCGTGGAGAGCCGGAAGCTTCTCCGGGTTGAACAGCTCGGCGGCCTGTGGGTGGTCCCTGTTCAACTCGCACACTTCACGCCATGACCGGCGAATCTCGACCCGGGCACGCTCCAGCACGACCTCATTGGTGGTGCTCTCCCACAGCACGAGGTCTTCAATGATTTTGAACAACCGCTTCCGCTCGATGGCTGCGTCCTTCTTGTTCTTCCCGTATTTGAATCCACCGCCTTGCTGGTAGCCAGGATCATTAACCAACTGCGCAAAGATCACGGCACGCGCCGCTGCCAATGGACGCCGCGCCCACCACAGATGCAGCGTGCTCGGATGCCCATGCCGGATGGATTTCTCCCGCGCACAAGCCACATTGATCGCATCCAGCGGCAGGGCGACTTCGATAAGCTTGCGCGGTGATTTGATGGGATAGTCGGACATTTAGGTAAGGGCTATTCCAGCGGCAGCGGCAAGCTTGGTAGCCAACTT
>JANNZB010000373.1:0-5952 GCA_031410395.1 Novosphingobium sp. | reverse complement strand
CCGTGGATCACGTTCAAGGATGCCTGCAACGTGCGGTCGCCGCAGCAGCACGTGGGCGTCGTGCACTCGAGCAATCTCTGCACCGAGATCACGCTGAACACGAGCGAGACCGAAATCGCGGTCTGCAACCTCGGTTCCGTCAACCTGGTGCACCACCTGCACCGGGTTGACGACGTGGTTCAGATCGATCACGCCAAGCTGAAGAAGACGATTGCGACGGCGATGCGCATGCTCGACAACGTCATCGACATCAACTACTACGCCGTCAAGAAGGCGCGCGATTCGAATCTGAAGCATCGTCCGGTCGGGCTCGGCATCATGGGTTTCCAGGATGCGTTGTACGAACTGGGTATCGCCTATGCATCGGATGCGGCGGTGGAGTTTGCCGATCGCTCGATGGAGGCCGTTTGCTACCAGGCGTACTGGGCGTCGACCGAGTTGGCTGCCGAGCGCGGTCGGTACTCGAGCTATCGGGGTTCACTCTGGGATCGTGGCATCTTGCCGATCGATTCGCTCGAACTGCTTGCCGAGCAGCGGGGCGGGTATGTCGAGGTCGACCGAAGTGTTTCCCTCGACTGGGACCTGCTGCGCGAGCGCATCCGTACGCACGGTATGCGCAATTCGAACTGCGTTGCGATCGCGCCGACGGCCACCATTTCCAACATCATCGGGGTCAGCGCGTCCATCGAGCCGTCGTTCGGCAATCTCTCGGTCAAATCCAACTTGTCGGGTGAGTTCACGATCGTCAACGAGTACCTGGTGCGCGACCTGAAGAAACTCGGTCTCTGGGACGACGTGATGGTGATGGACTTGAAGCATTTCGATGGTTCGCTGCGCCGGATCGATCGCGTTCCCGAGAGTTTGAAATCTCTTTATGCCACCGCGTTCGAGATCGAAACCGAATGGCTGGTCGAAGCCGCCGCGCGACGCCAGAAATGGATCGATCAAGCGCAGTCGCTCAACATCTACATGGCGGGGGCATCCGGCAAGAAGCTCGACGAGACCTACAAGCTCGCGTGGCTGCGTGGTTTGAAGACCACCTACTACCTCCGCACGGTCGGTGCCACCCACGCTGAAAAGTCGACGGTCAAGGCCGGGAACCTCAATTCCGTGGCGAGCGGCAGCCCAGCGACTGTCAGAGCTTCGAACTCGCCAGCGTCGATATCTGCCGGCATTGGCGCATTCAGCCTGGGCTCGGAGCCCGCGACCGATGTGAAGTTTTGCGCGATCGATAACCCCGACTGCGAGGCGTGCCAGTGAGATAAGGCGCCGAAGCCGTGACATCCAGCGAGGCGTCGATGCGCTCTCGCCACGACGAAATCTAGAAAATGTCAAGAAGTGCTTTGGCCAATCGAAAAGCGCTCGCATAATCCGGTTTACAAGGGAAAAAGATCAAATGCTAGTCTGGGACGAGGAAGTGCAGCCGAAGATTCACCCGACCGTATTGGGAGGGGGTGTTCAGCCGTTTCGTGAGCGAACAGGCCCGGTAGCGGCCCAAGCGGATGTGGTCGAAGCGCTTGTCGATAAATCGTCAGATCGGCAGATCGCAAGTTCGACGTCGCCAACCCTCGGCGCTGAGATCAAGCGCGTCAAGGCGGCCGACAAGCGAATCATCAACGGACGAACCGACGTCAATCAGCTTGTCCCGTTCAAATACAAGTGGGCGTGGGAGAAGTATCTGGCGACGTGTGCGAATCATTGGATGCCGCAAGAGGTCAACATGTCGAGAGATATCGCGACGTGGAAGGACCCCAATGGTTTGACCGACGATGAGCGCCGAATCATCAAGCGAAATCTGGGCTTTTTCGTTACCGCTGATTCGCTGGCTGCAAACAACATCGTTCTCGGAACCTACCGCCACATTACTGCCCCCGAGTGCCGTCAATTCTTGCTGAGGCAGGCATTCGAAGAGGCTATTCATACCCACGCATATCAATACATCGTCGAATCACTCGGCTTGGACGAAAGCGAGATATTCAACGCGTATAACGAAATAAAGTCGATTCGCGACAAAGATCAGTTCCTGCTTCCTTTTATTGAAGCAATCATGGATCCGAACTTCAAGACCGGAACGCTGGAGAACGACCAGATACTATTGAAGTCATTGATCGTGTTCGCCTGCCTGATGGAAGGGCTTTTCTTTTACGTCGGCTTCACGCAAATACTTGCGCTGGGGCGTCAGAATAAAATGACCGGCGCGGCTGAGCAATACCAGTACATTTTGCGTGATGAATCTATGCATTGTAATTTCGGCATTGATTTGATCAATCAGATAAAACTGGAGAATCCAAGTCTCTGGACGTCTGATTTCAAAAGCGAGATAAATTCATTGTTTTTGCGCGCGGTTGAGCTTGAGTATCGATATGCGGAAGATACGATGCCGCGAGGTGTTCTTGGTATGAATGCATCGATGTTCAAGGGTTATCTACGGTATATCGCAAATCGGAGAGCCGTCCAAATCGGTCTGGACGAGATGTTCCCGAGCGAAGAAAATCCATTTCCCTGGATGAGCGAAATGATCGATCTGAAGAAGGAGAGAAATTTCTTTGAGACGAGAGTTATCGAATACCAGAGCGGTGGCGCTCTGTCGTGGGACTAAATACATCAAGATACGACGATTCTTGATCTCTACGAAGAAGAGACAAGATGATCGCTCAAGAATTCATTGTTTCGGAAATATAAATTCTGAGCATTGAATAGCTATCGCGGTAGCCAAGGCTGCGTACGATGGTTTTTTACAACTTGATCAAGGAGAAAGAAAATGGCAACTGCAAAGAAAACTGTATCGAAGAAGGCTACAACAAAAAAAACGGTAGTGAAGAAAGTTGCAATGAAGCAGATGGCTTCCAAAAAGGCCCCTGCTAAAAAGTCGGTATCTTCAAAGGTGGTAAGCAAAAAAGCTCCAGCCAAGAAGGTTTCCGTCAAAAAGGCGACAAACAAGATTGCGGTAAAAAAACAAGTTGCGAAGAAAACGCCAACTAAAAACTCTGCAAGCGTGAAGCCAGCAGTAAAGAAAGCCGCTTCGAAGAAAACTTCAAAGGTGTCGGTTAAAAAGCCTGCGAAGCGAATCGCCGCCAAGAAAAGTGTCGCGGCAGTAGCACTGGCCCAGCCGGCAAAGACCATGTTGAGCCCACAAGCGGCTTGGCCATTTCCGACTGGGAATAAGCCCTAAACGGGCTCAGGGGCTGGATGGGAACGGCCCCACTTCGCCCCTTTTTCCAACTCAATAGGACACTTCAATAGTTAAGATTTTCAACAGTATGCATAAAACGTGCTCCGACCGAGTTAGTCAAGTTTGCTTGAACTGATAATTTTGACCGCCCCTACTCCCTATTTTCTGGGCACCGATTTTATTCCCAAGCTCTGCGCACTTTAGTGAGGACCATTTCAATTCAAGTCCAAATAAGACGGCGGCACGAAACGCATCGCCGCAGCCTGTCGGATCGACCACCTCCGCGGCAGGAACTCCGGGTACCTTCGTTTGAATACCCTGTTCCCAGACCTCGCAACCGTCTGCGCCGAGAGTGACAAAGATTCCCTTCAGGTGCGACCGCGAAAGCGCTTCCAACGTTGTGTTGGTCCTGTCGCACAGCATCCGTGCTTCGTAATCGTTCACGGCCAGCCATGTCGCTTTGTCAATGAAGCTTCGGAGTTCAGCGCCGTCAAACATCGGCAAACCCTGTCCAGGGTCGAAGATGAACGGAATTTTCGCTCGCGAGAGTTGTTCCGCATGATTCAGCATCGCATCGCGCCCGTCCGGAGCCACGATCGCCAGTTTGATCGATGTGGTGTCTTGGGGGATCGGGCTCAGGTGTGCCGATTGCATGGCGCCCGGATGAAATGCAGTGATCTGGTTATTCTCGATATCGGTGATGATGATCGCCTGTGCCGTATGGTTTTCGGCATCGACCCGGATATGCGCCGTGCTGGCGCCCCACGAGGCTATCCGCTCGATGTAATCCTTGCCGTCGCTGCCGACAGACGCCAGAATGATCGGCTCGCCGCCTAATTGGCTGAGCGAGTAGGCGATATTTCCCGCGCAACCACCGAATTCGCGACGCAGGGTCGGAACAAGGAACGAAACATTCAGGATGTGAAGTTGTTCGGGAAGAATTTGCTGCGCAAACCGACCTGGAAACATCGTGATGGTGTCGAACGCCAATGAACCGCAGATGAGAATTGACATTTAGATCCCTGTTCAAAAATAATAATAACTCTACGCAAGCGAGTTCGTTGCCGTGCCACGAATCACGGATTGAATATCTCCACCGTGTACCCGGAGACGTTGCCACTCCCTGCAATCAGCGTCGATTGCAACGCGGCTTCCGACCCGGGAGCCAGCGAGGCAGACGGTGAGCGGAAGTCGACCGGGCTGAGCACCCGGCGCGCAACGAGTTGACCGGCACTGTCGGTCAAAGTCAGTTCGATCGACGGCATCGCGACCGGCCTTGAACTTCGATTTCGCAGCGCGACCGCAAGTACAAACGTGTCTGCCGTCGAAGCGCGCGTCAACGCGGTGCTTTCGACCAGCACATCCTGAATATCCCGTACCGGCCCGACCTGGCACGCCATCGATTGGCACCACGCCGCAAACGCGGACGAAGTCTCGGGAAAACGGGCCGCCAGCGAGTCTCGAAAGTGATGCGCCGCCTGGGCAACGAGCGCTACGCCGAGCGCGAGCGCCGCGACAACCGACACCCCCCGAATCCATGGTCGACGCCTTCGCGCCCGCTGATTCGCATGCGCGACGAAATCCGGCATCGCGGCGTCCGCAGCCTCTTCCGCCGAGACCTCGGTCTCCTGGATCGGCACCGCCTCTGCCGGAGCCGACGGCGCTGCAGCGTCCACCGGAGCGGGATTCGCCAGCGGCATGGGTGCGTCGGCCTCCGCCACGGCGGCAGACTCGCCGGAGTGGGGCACCGTCGCCAGTGGACTCGCCGTCGACAAAGGCATCTGCACCGTGCCTGATCGCTCAGCAGCCGCCTCTCGACCGGCCGCTTCCATGTCCACGTCCACGTCCGCATCGGCTCGCGTGCGCTGTTCTTCAGGTGGCGGCGTAGTCAGCGGCGCCGAGCCGCCGCTCGCCCCGGCAATGTCGCGGCCGTGCGAATCCGATGGGCCGTCGCGGTCAAGGTCGAAGAGTCCCTCGAGGGCGCTGAACACCTCGTTGCAGAGCCCGCAGCGAACCCAGCCTTCGGAGACCTTCAACTGATCCTGGACCACCCGAAAAACGGTGCCGCAGGCAGTGCATCGCGTCGCGAGGCTCATGGCACGCGGCAACTCCGGCCTCAGGACGCGCGCCGCGCGGTCATCAAGATCCAACCCTCGTCGGAATCCGAGACGCTCAACGCCAGCCACGGTGCGTAGGCGGTCTGGAGTTCCTCGGCCTGGCGCTCCAGTATCCCGGCCAGCACGAGATCGCCGCCCGCGGCCACGTGCTCGCACAGCAGCGGCGCGAGCAGTTTCAGCGGGGTCGCGAGAATGTTTGCCAGCACCAGCGGGTAGGCCCCTTCCGCGGTGTCGGGGAGGCCGGTACGCAGCGCGACGCCGTTGGCTCGCGCATTCTGGAGGCTCGAGGCCACGGCCGCCGGATCGATGTCGACCGCGTCGACATCGGTGGCGCCGTGCAGGGCCGCCGCGATCGCCAGAATCCCCGACCCGCACCCGTAGTCGAGGACGCGGTTCCAACGTTGCGCGCGGGCCGATGGCTGGCTCGCAATCCAGCGCAAGCACATGCGTGTCGTCGGGTGGGTGCCGGTCCCGAAGGCAAGGCCCGGGTCGAGCCGAATGCACTTCGATGCGCCGGCCGGCGGTTCGTGCCAACTCGGGACGATCCAGAACGATGCCGTGATCGGCACCGGCGCAAACTGAGACTGCGTCAATCGCACCCAATCCTGTTCGGCAACGACTCGAATCGATTCGACGTGGACCCCCGCCGCCCACTCCTGCGCC
>JANNZB010000372.1:0-3065 GCA_031410395.1 Novosphingobium sp. | reverse complement strand
AAACTTTCGTGAAGGATCGCAATCATTCCCGGCGCAAACAACCCGCCAATAACGTAAACCCGCACGTCGCCAAACCCGCGCGCTTCGATTGTCGGTTGATCTTTGTCAGCCACGCAATCGCCTCCGCCACCAGACTCTCGTCAGCCATGTCCAGCGATACGACCCAAAGCCTATCGCAACGATACCACATTGTCCGAAACGCGGGGATCCATGCGGTTGCCGAGGTACTGGCTGGCCATCGGCTCGTCAGTCACCTGAACCACAGCGCCGGCGCCGAAGCCATTGAACTTCGTCCGCATCGCCGCGCCATAAGCTCCGAGCATGCCGATCTCGATGTAGTCCCCTGAACCCGCGCTGGCAGGAAGGGCGAAGGGACCTTCCATGAAGTCCATGTCATCGCAGGTCGGGCCAAAGAAGCTGAAATCCTCGTCCGCGCCTTCGTCGGTGTCGCGCAGCAGCTTGACTGGGAAACGCCAGCCTACATGCGCGGCATCGAACAGCGCACCATAGGCGCCGTCATTGATATACAGTTCCTTGCCGCGACGTTTTTCAACCTTGACCACCATCGAATTGTATTCGGCGCAAAGCGCTCGGCCGGGCTCGCACCACAGCTCGGAAGAATAGGAAACCGGCAGCGATTCCGCTGCGCGGTGGATCGCGCCGAAGTAATCCTCAAGCGGCGGAGGCTCCATCCCCGGATAGATCGACGGAAAACCGCCGCCAACGTCGATAATGTCAACCGTCACCGCCGCGTGGACAATCGCCGCACGCACACGCTCGAGCGCCTGGACATAGGCAAATGGCGTCATCGCCTGGCTGCCAACGTGGAAGCAGACGCCGAGCCAATCGGCGACTTGCCGCGTTGCTTGGAGCAACGGTGCGGCATCGGCGAGATCGATGCCGAACTTGGATGCGAGGCTTAGCTCAGCATATTCGGACGACACCCGCAGCCGCACGCAGAGGCGCAGATCGGTGGCCGTTTCGCCCTCCGCATCGGCAGTGGCGGCAACGATCTTTTCCAGCTCTTCCTGACAATCCAGGCTGAAGGTGCGCACGCCGTGGAGCTTGTAAGCCTCAGCAATCGCGCTCGCCGTCTTCACCGGGTGCATGAAGCATAACTCTGCCTCAGGCAGGACTTCACGCACGGACCGCACCTCGGCTATCGAGGCAACGTCATAATGCGTTATCCCAGAATCCCACAGTACCCGCAGCAAGTCAGAAGAGGGATTGGCCTTTACCGCATAGAGCGACTTGCCCGGAAACTTCTCGACAAAGAAGCGGGCAGCGCGCGCCGCTGCGTGCGGGCGATTGAGAATAACGGGTTCATCAGGCGAAAGTGCGAGAACTACAGCCGATGCGTCAGGAAAATGGTGCAACTCAAGGGACCCCCAATAGGCCTTTCGGCCAAAACAACACATTGCGAAAGCTGCCTTGCGGTTATTGGAAGTCCCCATGGGGCAGCGAGGGGCGGATATAAGGCTAACAAGATGAACCGCAAGTGAAAATCACCCCCTGAAAATTGGGGGTGAAAATATGGCGGAAAACCGCAGTTTGTCGGGGACTTGGCGGCGTCCTCCAGCCTTGCCTAAAAGTCCACCTTCGGGGTGTTTGCCACCTCACGTTCTGACTCGCCGATTCGCTGAAATCCGCTCGCGGCAAATCCCATTGAAGATGCGAAGACCACTGCAGGGAAAGACTCCCGGCCAGCGTTATAGCGCGCAGCCGCAGCATTGAGCGCGCGGCGCGATGCGGCGAGCTTGTCTTCGACATCCGCCAGCTCGCCTTGCAGCGTCTGGAAGTTGGCGCTGGCCTTGAGTTCCGGAGAGGCTTCGGCCAGCGCGAACAGCTTGCCCAGCGATGCGCCAAGCGCAGCTTCCGCTTCGGCGCTGCTACCACGCGCCGCCTCTGCCTGATTGCGCGCGGCGATCACCGCGTCGAAGGTTTCCTTCTCATGCGCGGCATAGCCCTTGACGGTCGAAACAAGGTTGGGGATCAGATCATGCCGCTGGCGCAATTGCGCATCGATATCAGCCTCGCCCTGATTGACTGACTGCCGCAAAGACACCAGCCGGTTATAGTTGCCGATCAGCAGCAGTGCCAAAACCAGCACGACGGCCAGAACGATGATAACGCCCATGTTAACTGACTCCCCTTATGCCCCGCGACATGGCAGTGTTGTTACACAAGTCGTTACAGAGCGAAAGCTGCATAAATGCTAACACGCCCCGATCCTGATATACTGATGGCCGGGCCGCTCGGCCAATGGCTTACCGGGCAGAACGGCATGCGTGATGCGGCGAAGGCGAAGGCAGCAAAGATTCAGAAGGTTGCTATCGTTGCGGCCTCAGTTGTTGCCTTCGTCATCGTGTTTCTATCGCCTTGGGGCGTTGGCCATGCGCTGCAAATCGGCTTTTTTATCGGCGCAGGCGGGTTTGGCTGGGCGGCATTGTCAAAGCGATCCGCCATCAGCACAATTAAGGGCGGAATGAACGAGGCCATCGCGCATGCGCTGGATATGCACTATTCGCTTGTCGCCTCGCCCGGAGCGGAATTTGAACTGGTCAAAACCTTCGGCATGACCCCCCCGTTCGAACGCTCCAACTTTGAAGACTTGTGGGCCGGGAACGTCGGCGAACATTCCTATCAAGTTTATGAAACCAAACTCGAAGTTAAGCGCAGCACGGGTAAATCGTCTCACTGGGAAACGGTTTTTGATGGATCGATCAGCACTATCGGCTTCGCGCGGCGTTTCAATGGGGTGACGCTGGTTGAGCGCGCCGGAAAGCGCAACCGGTTGTTTGGCCTGCTGGGTGAGAAAGATTCGATAACGCTCGGAGGTATCGAACTCGGCAAGGTCGAAATGGTCGATCCGCGCTTTGGCGAGGAATTCGCGGTCTGGTCGAACGATCAGGTTGAGGCGCGCTATCTGGTTCACCCGGCCTATGTTGAAAAGCTGATGGCGGTTGAAGCAGCGTTTGCTGGCGAACAAATTCGTTGTCTTTTCAATGGCGGACAACTGATCGTCGTTCTCGAAAGCGGCAACATGTTTGAAAGTGGGTCGCTTG
>JANNZB010000371.1:0-6152 GCA_031410395.1 Novosphingobium sp. | reverse complement strand
TATCACCGAGCGCTTTGAATTGTGGCAACCCGCCGTCAGAGATCACCAGAGCCTTTTTGCACTGACAGAAGATAACGAGACTCGGCGCTTTCTGGGCGGCAACCCAGCTTCGATGAAAGACAGTTTCGAACGCGTTCAGCGCAATGCCGGTTGCTGGGCATTGTACGGCTACGGTGCGCTCATGGTCCGCCGGAAAAGCGAGAGCGATATCGTCGGTACATGCGGCGTGTTCCGCTCATGGCGCGACAAACCCGGGCTCGATGATGTGCCAGAGGCAGGGTGGATCATCCACCGCGACTTGTGGGGGCAGGGCGTTGCGGGCGAAGTGATGCGGGCGATTATCGCATGGTTTGACCTGGTGCACGGGGCGCAACGGATCGGCTGCATTATTGAAAGCGGTAACACCGCCAGCGAGCGGCTGGCCGCAGCGCTGGGCTTTACCGAATACCACCGCGAAGTGGAAGACGAGCGGACGATCGTGCTTTATCAGCGCCGCGCGTGAACTTACTGCGCCTGAAGTAATCGCGGCAGCGCACCCGACATTCCCCGCGCCTCAGCCATGAAGAACTGTTTGAGCGGCGAAATCCGCTGTACCGCGCCCATGCCAAGCCGCCGTATTGCCGAGGGCAAGCGCCCCGGAATCCCGAACAGACGGGTCAGCGCATCGGTTGCCGCCATCACCATGGTGACATCAGCCGCGCGCCAGCGCTCATAGCGCGCGAGCAGCTGGGCATCGCCGGGCTCCAGCCCCAGCCGCACGCCATCGCTCAACACCTCGACCAGCGCTCCAACATCACGCAAACCAAGGTTGAGGCCCTGTCCAGCGATAGGATGCATCCCGTGCGCAGCATCGCCGATCAGCACAAGCCGGTGTTCGACCATATGCCGTGCGTGGTGCAGACTGAGCGGATAGGCCATGCGCGGCGCGGCGAGTTCAACGGTTCCTAAAATTTCGCCGACCTGCAACTGCACCTCGGCGATGAAAGCGCGGTCTGAAAGCCCGGCCCATCCCGCCGCGTCCTTTTCCGCCACGGTCCAGACCAGCGCAGAACGGTGGCGGCCATTGTCGTCGAGCAGCGGCAGCAGCGCCAAAGGCCCGGCGGGATAGAAGATCTCCCAGGCAACGCCCTCGTGCGGTTTCGCGTGATAGAGCGCGGTCACCTGCGCGCGGTGTTTGTAATCCCATTTGGCCAAACTGAAACCGGCCTCATCGCGGGTGGGCGATTGACGGCCCTCGGCAGCGACCATGAGATTGCCCGTCAGTTCGCGACCATCCCTCAACGTCACCGAAACCCCGTGGCCCCCCCGAGTACGGCTCACCACCTGAGCCGAAGTGTGCCATGCAATCGCTGGTTGTTCGCGCGCCGCCGCAAACAGCGCGAGGCGAATGTCGCGGTTGGCATACATCCGGCCGAGTGAGCCTTCACCATCGCCAGGCCGAAAATCGATGCGTCCCGGTTTCATGCCGTCGGTCACCGCGATGGCCTCGATCGGGCAGCCGAGCGGGGCAAGCCGCTCCGCCAGCCCGACATTGCTGAACAGGTTCCAGCTAGCGGTAGAAATTGCCGAGGCGCGGCCATCCATGCCCTCGGAAGTCAGCTCGTCCGGAGAGGCGCGGTCGATGACATGGCTGGTCAGGCCTTCTTTCGCCGCCGCCAGCGCCAGGGTCATTCCGACAAGGCCGCCGCCGATTATTACGAGATCACGGGAATTGGACATGGCTGCAGGCTCTACTGCTGTGCGCGGGCTTCGACAAGCTCAGCCATAGCGGGGTTTGGAGGTGTCCAACCTCCGCTCACCCTGAGCTTGTCGAAGAAGCTGCGCACCGCAAGCCAAATCAGCGACAGGTATTCCCCGCCCCGCCATCCAGATCGAGGCAGCGCCCGTCAAAGCTTCCCGCCGGAACCGCCAGCTTCAGCAGCGCCGCCAAAGTCGGTGCAATATCCACTGTCTCAACCGGTGCCGGCTGCTCAAACCCTGCCATCGCTTTGCGCCAGAACAGCAGCGGCACCCTCCGGTCATAATCCCAGGCCGATCCGTGGGTCGCGGTATAGCCTTTGGCGGCGCCGGGGATCGGCACGATCGCCCGGTCAAGCAGGACCACGAAATCGCCCGACCGGGTGGCATCAAAGCTGGCGCGGGCGCGGTCACGCAGGTTCCAGTCCTGCGGGTTGCCGGTGGGCATCGGCGTCGCCGCGAGTTCGCCAGCGGCATAGGCACCGGCAACCTGCGGATGCGCGCGCAGCCGGGCAATCAACGCATCGAGCACCAGTCCGCGCTGCGCGGGGCTCAAGTTTTTTGACAGGTAATAATCGCCGAACGGGCCATCAGCGTAGATCAGGGGTCCATCAATCATCAGCTTGAGCTGCTCCGCCAGTTCGCCGCCGAGCGCGCCGGGCATCAGCTTGGCATCAACCCGTGCGGCGCGCGGCAGCGCTTGTTCGTCAAGCCGCTCGGGCAGGTCAAGCCCGCCATGATCGGCTGTCAACATCACCGCATAGTCGATCTTCGCCTTGTCGAGCTTGGCAAAAAAGGCCCCCAGCCCGCGATCAAGCTCGGCCATCTGCACGCACATTTCCATGCCTTCGGTGCCAACCGCGTGGCCGATATAATCGGTAGCAGAAAGGCTGACTGACAGAATATCCGGCGCTTGCCCCTGCCCAAGTCTCATCTGGCTCACCAGCTTGAGCGCCAGATCGAGCGTCGCTGCATCCATGCGCGGCGAAATGCGAAAGCCGTCTGCGTCCTTGGCCGCCAGCGCGAACCGGCCTTGACCAAGTGCGCCTGCTTTGCCGACTGTGATCGCTGCATCGCGCGCACCGCACCATCCGGGCGGGGTGAAGGGCTTTGCGCCCTTGGCGATCAGCGCGGCCAGGGCGACATTCTCTGTCACAGCAGCGGGGGACAAAGCGCTGCCCTTGAACGTTACGAACTGCCCGGACTTGTACCAATAGGCCTCGTCAATCCTGTGCCCGCCCATCATCACCGCGGCGCGGTCCTTGGCGGATACCGCGACATTGCGCGATAGCGGCCAAGCCGCCTTCATATATTCGCCGAGCGTCGGCACTTTCAGATGGCGCGCGGAGACCACCGGGTCGCGCGATGTGCTGGCGGGGTCGGTTTCGTCCTCGGCACAATACACCCGCTTGTCGGCGCGGCTTTGGGTCAGATCGAACCAGTTGTTCGAGATAATCCCGCTGCGCGCCGGGTGCACCCCGGTGAGCAGCGTTGAATGGCCGGGGCAGGTCTCGGTCGCGGCGTGGCTCTGATAAGCAGACGGGAAAACCGCCCCCTGTTGCAACCGCGCAAGGCCGCCGGTGAACCGCGCGCGATACTGGGCGAACAGATCGGCGCTGAACTGGTCAATCGACAGCGCGACAATCAGCTTTGGCGCGGCGGGAGCGGGAGCAGGCGCGGCCTCCTTTGCGATGGCAGGAAACGCGCTGGCGAGTCCGATGGCGATCAGGCAATTCAGAGCGAGGCGGCGCATGGCTTGTCCTTCATGAAGGCGATTTCTTGAATTACGCGGGCAAAACCGGCAAGGGCTGTGATGGCGAGGCCGCGCGCTGTGCGCAAGCCTTGAAAGTGGAAAGCCGCACGCGGTTTATGAACCATGCAAATCTATTATAAGTGCGTTGCAGTGTTGTTGCAGCTGGCCGCATTGCTGCTCGCGGTGTCGGCTTACGCCGCGCCCGCTCAGGCTGCACCTACCCACATAACCGCAGCATTGGTGATCGAAGCCCCGGCGGCTCCGGGGGGGACAACAACGCTGGCGATTGTGATGAAGCCCGCGGCGGGGTGGCATGGCTATTGGTTAAATCCGGGTGATGCCGGTCTGGGGATGGAGGCCGATTGGTCGCTTGGTTCTAGCAAGGCCGAGGTTGGCGCACTGCAATATCCGGTGCCGCAAACGCTGCTGGTCAGCGGCTTGATGAACCACGTTTATGAGCATGATTATGCCCTGCTGACGGCCTTCAAAGTGCCTGCAAGTGCCCGCGCCGGGGATCACCTTACTATCACGGCAAACGCCCATTGGCTCGCCTGTACCCTAGAAATCTGTGTGCCCGAACAAGGCGTGTTGAAGGCTGATTTGCTGGTCGTAGCCCCCGGAACCGCAATAACCAGCGATCCGCGCTTTGACACATGGAGGGCCGCCTTGCCCGCGCCACTGGGCGCGCAGGCGAAGTTCGCCATCGATGGGAAAACCCTGCGCATCGGCATTCCGCTGCCGCACAGCGTGGCGCTCGAAAGCCCGCACCTGTTCCCGATCGAGGACCATCTGATCGACTATGCCGCGGCGCAGGATATGCGGCGGCAGGTCGATTTGCTGGTGGTCACTCTGCAACGTCCGAAGATTGCCGCCGCCGATCCCAAGGCGCTGTCGGGCGTTTTGCGGCTCAATGCTGCGGGTGACGGGGTAGCGTTTACCGCTGAGCCCGGCATTGTGGCACCGGGTGGCGACCTGGTGGCGATGGGCAGCGTGGCACCGGCCACATCGCTCCCCCTGCTCCTGCTCGCAGCGCTGCTCGGCGGGGTGATCCTCAACGTCATGCCCTGCGTTTTCCCGATCCTCAGCCTCAAGGCTCTGGCGCTCGCCCGTGCTGGCGGCAGCGAGGCGGAGGCGCGCGCGGAAGGCCTCGCCTATACCAGCGGCGTGGTGCTGGCGACCTCGCTTCTCGGCGGCGTACTGCTCGCGCTGCGTGCGGCGGGGCAAGAGGTTGGCTGGGCGTTTCAGTTGCAGGAACCCGGCGTGGTCGTGGCGCTGATGCTGCTTGCGGTGGCGCTCACCGCCAATCTGGCCGGGCTGTTCGAATTTTCGGTTCCCGGCTTTGCGCAAAGCGGCTCTGCACGCGGAGCCTTCGCCACCGGGCTGCTCGCCGCCTTTGCCGCGACGCCGTGCACCGGGCCGTTCATGGCCGCCTCTATGGGCGCGGCGCTACTGCTGCCATTGGCGCAGGGCATGGCGCTGTTCGTCACACTCGGGATCGGCCTCGCGTTGCCATTCCTGTTGATCGCCTATGTCCCCGCGCTGCGCCGCTTGCTGCCCAAACCGGGGATGTGGATGGTGTGGTTCCGCAAGCTTATGGCGGTGCCGATGGGGCTGACGGCCTTGGCGCTGCTGTGGCTTTGTTCAAGGCTCGGGGGCAACTGGTTCGCAATTTTCGCTACGATTATCGCGACCGCGCTTTTGGCAAGACTGTACATGATAGGCATACGTCAGCGTCGCGGATTGCCTAACCTTTTTGGCACGGCGATATACGGCATAGCTATTTTGTTTTTCGCATTGGCTGTCCTGCCGGCTCATTATGAACCACGACAGTCAACTCTCATAGAATCAATCCTCCCCTCAACCCCCTTCTCGGAAGAGGCCCTCGCCAAAGCGCGCGCCTCAGGCAAGCCAGTGTTCGTCTATTTCACCGCCGACTGGTGCCTGACCTGCAAAGTCAACGAAAGCGCCGCCATCGAACGCGAAGAAGTGCGCGCGGCTTTCGCCAAGGGCGGCGTACAAGTTCTGGTCGGCGACTGGACAAGGCGCGATCCCGCCATCACGCGGTTTTTAACCGCACAGGGTGCAGCCGGGGTGCCGCTTTATCTGTGGTATGCGCTGGGATCAGGCGCGCCCGAACAATTGCCGCAAGTGCTAACGGCTGGGGTGCTGGCGGGGAAGGCGGGCTCCTAATTCCTGTTCGGATCGTGGGGGCGATCGCATATGGCAAAACCCCTCCTTCATCGTCATCCTGAACTTGTTTCAGGATCCATTTCACGCAACGCTCTGTGACTGAAAAATGGCGCAACGGAGCCGTTTCGTACACTTGGGCACCTGAGCCTGAGGCACAATGGATCTTGAAACAAGTTCAGGATGACGAGGGTTAGCGCGTTTGAAGTCGATGCGCGATTTCCTCTCGTTCCGGAAAGGAATTAGAGGACCTCCGCAACCCCCTCCAGCGCCTCCTTCAACCGCTCCAAAGCCTGCGCCTTGATCTGATGCACGCGCGGGATGGAAACCTCCAGAACCCCGGCGATTTCGGCCAGGTTCATTTCCTCGACGAAATACAATTGCACCACCAGTTTCAGCCGCTCGGGCAGATCGGCGATTGCGCTTGCGAGGTGCCCGCGCAGTTCTTCGTCGGCGAGCAGTTCGAGCGCGTTCG
>JANNZB010000370.1:0-6163 GCA_031410395.1 Novosphingobium sp. | reverse complement strand
CGACGTCGCGCTCGCTGCAAATGCGCTGGAGCGGTTCAGCCAGCAGCGTGGCCGCATGATCATCAAGCCCCTTCACGCGGAACTGGAAAGCGGAAACTGGTCCAGCATCGAGCGCACGAGCCAGTCGGTCCGGGAAAACGCCGCCGACTTCAAGCGGAGAGATCAGATAGAGCTGCACAGGCAGCCGAGCGATTTGATAGGTCATGCGGCTCCCTAGCCGAACGCGACAAATTCCGGAACCGTTCATCTTTGCGCAGCCATAGACGCACGATGTCCAGAACACTTTTTGCGATTTCATTGCTGATGATTTCAGCCCCCGCACTTGCTCATCGGCCGGTTACCCAGGGGATACCCGTTGGCATCGGCCAAACATTCCGCGTGAATGGCCTGAAAATCACGCCGATCAGGGTGATCGAAGACAGCAGATGTCCGATGAATGCCCGTTGTATATGGGCTGGCACCGTCCGCATAACCGCACGTATTCGTGAAGGTCACCAGTGGCAGACGCGTGAACTGGAACTGGGCAAGCCTTTCATGATCCGCGGGCGCGCGCTTACCTTATCAGATGTTGCCCCACCGCGCGTTGCCGGCGGTCCGGTTCGTAAGTTACGATATCGCTTTGCTTTTACCTTCGAGCCGCCGCTCCCGATCACATGACCCGGCTGTCATAGGCCCAGTGCAGCAGCGCCTGACGCTGGCGCGGGCGGCAAAAAGGGTCGCCTGGCTCACAATAAAGCCGGACTTGCGCCGCATGACGCGCAAAATTGCGCCAGCGTTTGATCTGCCGGGCATCGTCGTCGTGACGACGGCCCATGAAATAGCGGCAGTACCACTGAAACCATCCGCGCGGATCATCGGGGTGGATCCACCCTTTGCGCCGCCATTCGCTCAGGGGCTGTGAAGCTAAAACGACGAAATAATTACACTTTCGGTCAGATTTGGCAGGTGAAAGCTGGGCCTTGGAAAACCAGCTTGCGGGAAATTCATCGCGGCAATCGGTCATATACTTGCCGCCGAACACGCCGAGTTCAAGCATTTCCGCAGGAGTCAACTGTGGCAAAAAGTCCGTATCGAATTCGCCACCTTGCGGCGCTGTCAGCGCATAGGAATAATCGTTTTGCATATGGTCATTGACCAAAACCTGTTTGTCGAGCGTTTTTACCGTCATGGCTGCTGCATAGCCACGCGCTGACCACATTCCCAGTGCTACAAACAGCAAACCGCCGGGTCAGGTTTCCCTGCCCGGCGGCCTTTTCTCCAACTCGCTGTCGGAAACTGGTGCGCGGCTCAAACCTTTTGTGTTGAGCCCTTGTTGATATCGTCAATCGCGCTGCCGAGTGCGGCGTCGAATTCGGTATCGCCCATCTGGAAGCGCAGATCCTGCAGCAAAGCGCGGCTGAAGCTGGCGATGATGCCCTTGTTTTTGGCCAGTTCGGCGCAGGCCTCGGGACGCTCATATCCGCCCGATAGCGCAACCACGCGCAGCACCTTTGGGTGATCGACCAGCGCATCAAAAGTTCCCGGCACCACAGGCAGGCTAAGCTTGAGCATGACCTGCACGCCCTCGCCCAAACCATCGAGATTCCTGAGGATTTCTGCCCGCATGATCGTGTCACAGGCCGCGCGGGTCTCGCTCTTGATGTTGATCTCCGGCTCAAGCATCGGCATCATGCCGTGGGAGAGCACCTGTTGCCCGACGGCGAACTGCTGCGCCACAATCGCAGCAATGCCCTCGGCATTCGCCGAATTGATGACCGAGCGTTCTTTGGTGCCATAAACTCCATGCGCCTTTGCCTTGATGAGCAGCGCGTCAAGCTCAGGCATCGGCTTCATAAGCTGGACGCCATTAGCTTCGTCCTCAAGCCCCTTATCGATTTTGATGAAGGGAACCACGCCCTTGGCGATTAGCGCAGCGGGCGTAGGAACGCCATCGACAGTTCCGTCCATCGTCCGCTCAAACAGAATCGCGCCGAGAACCTTATCGCCCGTGAAAGCGGCCGACCGGATGATCCGGCTGCGCATTTCATGGATTAGCGCGTACATTTCCTCGTCATTGCTGAACGCACCCGCGCCAATGCCATATCCGGCGAGCGCCTTGGGCGTCGATCCACCCGATTGATCGAGCGCGGCGATGAAGCCGTTTCCGGCAGCCATTTTAGCGGTCATGTCCGAAGTATTCATGATCGATCCCTGTTCTTGCATACGTATGTGATTCGCGCAGCCATTACCCGCGGCCTAGGCCGGCGGCAATGGCGGCAACTGAAATCAGGATGAAAGCGCGGCGACTCCGGGTAGCTCCTTGCCTTCCATCCATTCAAGGAAGGCACCGCCAGCGGTGGATATGTAGCTGAAATCATTGGCAACACCCGCGTGGTTTAGCGCAGCGACGGTATCGCCGCCGCCCGCTACGGAGACTAGCGAGCTTTCGCTGGTCAGGGCTGCTGCAGTGCGGGCTAAAGCCACGGTGGCGCTATCAAAAGGTGGTGTTTCGAAGGCCCCGAGCGGACCGTTCCACACCAGCGTCCGGCAAGTTTTCAGCACGTCCGCGAGGGCTTCAACCGCTTGCGGGCCAATATCGAGAATCATCTCGTCGTCGGCGACTTCGTGAACATTGCAGGTGCGCAGGCTTGCAGGATGGGCTGCAAATTCCTTCGCGACGACAACATCATAAGGCAAATGAACGGTGCAACCTGACTTATCTGCCGCCGCCAAAATCTCACGCACGGTGTCAGCCAGATCGTGCTCACACAGCGATTTTCCGACCGCAACATCGTTCGCCGCGAGGAATGTGTTGGCCATTCCGCCACCGATAATCAGGTGATCAACCTGCCCGACCAGATGCTTCAGCACGTCCAATTTGGAAGATACCTTGGCACCGCCGACAACTGCACCAACTGGGCGCATTGGTGCACCCAAAGCGGCCTCAAGCGCGAGCAATTCGGCCTGCATTGACCGTCCTGCATAGGCGGGCAGCAAATGGGCGAGCCCCTCGGTGCTGGCATGGGCACGGTGCGCGGTGGAGAAGGCATCGCTGACGTAAAGATCTCCATTGGCGGCAATTGCTTTTGCCAGTTCGGGGTCGTTGGTTTCTTCACCTTTGTTGAAGCGTGTATTCTCCAACATGGCTATATCACCTGGCCGCAAGATGCCGATTGATTGTTCCACCACCGGCCCGGCGATCTCGGGCACGAACATCACCTCACGCCCAAGCACCGCCTGTACCGCCTCGATAGTCATCGATACCGACATGGTCGAGACCTTCTCACCCTTTGGCCGCCCGAAATGGGCGAGCAAGAGCACCTTCGCGCCCTTGTCTGCCAGTTCGAGGATCGTGGGCGCCGAAGCCCGCACGCGGGTATCGTCGGTGACCACGCCATCGTGCATCGGCAAGTTCAGGTCGACGCGAACCAGTGCTACCTTCCCTGTCAGGTCACCGAGATCGTCGAGCGTGCGGAAGCTGCTCATCGCGGCGCGCTCAAAGCAACCCGCCCATCACGCCGGCGGTGTCGACCATGCGGTTCGAGAAGCCCCATTCGTTGTCATACCAGCTGAGCACCCGCACCAGTTTGCCGTCGAGCACGGTGGTTTCGAGGCTATCAATGGTCGAGCTGTGGGCATCGTGGTTGAAGTCAATCGAAACCAGCGGTTCGTCGGTATAGCCTAGCACGCCTTTCAGCGCGCCTTCTGACGCGGCCTTGAGCAGGGCGTTGACTTCTTCCTTGGTGGTGTCGCGCTTTGGCGTAAAGGTCAGGTCAACCACCGAAACATTCGGCGTCGGCACGCGGATTGCCGATCCATCGAGCTTGCCCTTCAGTTCGGGAAGAACCTCACCCACCGCACGGGCTGCACCGGTTGTGCTCGGGATCATCGACATACCAGCTGCGCGAGCGCGGCGCGGGTCTTCGTGGATCTGATCAAGGATCTTCTGATCGTTGGTATAGGCGTGGATCGTCGTCATCAGCCCGCGCTCGATACCGATGGCATCGTTGAGAACCTTGGCAAATGGCGCGAGGCAATTGGTGGTGCAGCTGGCATTGGAAACGATCTTGTGCTCGCTGGTCAGCTTGTCATGGTTGACACCGAACACCACGGTCAGATCCACATTCTTGCCGGGAGCTGAGATCAGCACGCGCTTAGCCCCTGCAGTCAGGTGCTTGCCCGCAGCGTCCGCGCTGGTGAAAAAGCCAGTGCATTCGAGCGCAATGTCGATGCCGTTGGCCGCGTGGGGCAGGTTCGCCGGATCGCGCTCGGCGGTCACGTGTATGCGCTTGCCGTTGATGATCAGGTCATTGCCATCAACTTCGACCTTGCCGCTGAAAGGGCCATGCACCGAATCGCGCTGGAACAGCCGCGCGTTCGATTGCGCGTCAGCCAGATCGTTGATCGAAACCAATTCAAGCCCGCAATCGGGCCGCTCGATAATTGCGCGTGCAACATTGCGCCCGATGCGCCCAAAACCGTTGATTGCAACCTTGGTCGCCATGATAAGCTCTCCCTGTCAAACACCCAGACGGGCTTCAATTTGTGGAACAATCGCCTCGACCGAAAAGCCGAAGTGCGGAAATAAGTCTTCGGCCTTGCCCGAAGCGCCGAATGTATCGATGCCGATAGTCAGCCCGTCGCCGACGTATTTTTGCCAGCCCCAAGTTACCCCGGCTTCGATTGACACCAGCAGCGCATCATTGGGCAGCAAATCAGCACGGTAATCGGCTGGCTGCGCATCAAACAGTTCAAGGCACGGCATCGAAATCACATCTGCGCCGATGTCTTTCGCTTCAAGCGCCTCGGCAACATCGGCGGCGAGCGCTACCTCCGAGCCTGTTGCCACCAGCACAACTTTGCGCGGGGCCGTAGCGGCGGTGAGGCGGTAGCCACCCTTAGCGCAGAGCATTTCGCCAGTGGAACGCAGTTGTGGCAAGTTCTGCCGGGTCAATGCCAGCACCGACGGTGTGCCGGGGGTCTGCAGCGCGATGTTCCAACATTCCGCCGTCTCGATAATGTCCGCCGGGCGGAATACGTTGAGATTGGGGATAAGCCGGAGCGACATGATGTGTTCGACCGGCTGATGCGTCGGCCCATCTTCGCCAAGACCGATGGAATCATGTGTCAAAACGTAGGTAACGTGAGCGTGCTGCAACGCAGACAGCCGAATTGCGTTGCGGCAGTAGTCCGAGAACACCAGGAATGTACCGCCATAGGGAATTATGCCACCGTGCAGCGCCATGCCATTCATTGCCGCTGCCATGCCGAATTCACGGATGCCGTAATAGATATAGCGCCCGGCGTAGTCCTGCGGGCTGAACCGCGTGGTCGCTTTGGTCTTGGTGTTGTTTGAACCGGTGAGGTCCGCCGATCCGCCGACCATCTCGGGCACCAGCGGGGTGAGTACCTCAAGCACCATTTCCGAAGCTTTCCGCGTTGCCACGGTCTGCGGTTTGCTCAGCCATTCGGTGAAAACTTTTCCAGCTTCCTCGCCGCTCGGCAGTTCGCCAGCCATGCGGCGGGAAAGCTCCTTGCCCTGCGCATCTGCGGCCATCCGCGCTTCCCAATCGGCGCGGGCATCTGCGCCCTTGGCTCCCAAAGCGCGCCAGTCAGACAGAACGTCGCCGGGAATTTCAAACGGTGCAGCGCTCCAGCCGAGGAATTCGCGCGCGGCAGCGACCTCATCTGGACCAAGCGCCGAACCATGCACATGGCTCGTGCCCTGCTTGTTCGGTGCGCCCTTGCCGATGATCGTCCGGCAGGCGATCAGAGAGGGACGGCCATCGGCCATCGCCGCTTCCAACGCGCGCGAAACCTCGCCCATGTGATGGCCATCGCACGTCTCGGTATGCCAGCCTGCCGCCTGATAGCGGCCTATAATGTCTTCGCTGGTCGAAAGATCGGTGTCGCCATCGATGGTGATGTGATTATCGTCCCACAAAACTGTCAGATGGCCAAGCTGGTGTTTGCCCGCCAGCCCGATCGCCTCATGATTGATCCCTTCCATCAGGCAGCCATCACCTGCCACAACCCAGGTGCGGTGATTGACCAGCTCATCGCCAAAGGTCGCATTGAGGTGGCGTTCAGCTATCGCCATGCCAACGGCCATCGCCAGACCCTGCCCCAATGGACCAGTGGTGCATTCTGCGCCGGCAAGCTCAAAGTTTTCCGGATGTCCCGC
>JANNZB010000369.1:0-2101 GCA_031410395.1 Novosphingobium sp. | reverse complement strand
CTCAACGTGTTCAACACGCGCTATGTCCTGGCCGATCAGGAAACCGCTACCGACGGCGATTTTGACGGGGTCGAAGCGGTGATCGGCCATGAATATTTCCACAACTGGTCAGGCAACCGGGTGACCTGTCGCGACTGGTTTCAGCTTTCCCTGAAGGAAGGCTTCACCGTGTTGCGCGACCAGATGTTCAGTTCGGCGATGGGGTCTGAGCCGGTCAAGCGGATCGAGGATGTGCGGATATTGCGCGCGGCGCAGTTCCCCGAAGATTCGGGGCCGCTCGCGCATCCGATCAGGCCTGATTCGTTTCAGGAGATCTCGAACTTCTATACCGCGACGGTCTATAACAAGGGCGCCGAAGTGATCCGCATGATGCGGACCATGACCGGGCCGGAGCAATTCCGCAAAGGCACCGACATCTATTTTGAACGCCACGATGGCGAGGCGGCGACCTGCGAAGATTTTGTCTGCGCGATTGAGGACGGGGCTGGCCTTGACCTCAAGCAGTTCCGGCTGTGGTATTCGCAGGCGGGGACGCCCAAGGTTGCCGCCCTGCTGGACCATGCGGGCGATGTCGCCACGCTGCATCTGGCGCAGGTGGTCCCGCCCACGCCGGGGCAGTCGGACAAGCAGCCAATGGTGATCCCGCTGCGCGTCGCCCTGTTCGATCAGGTGAGCGGCAAGCACAGCGGCGAGCAGCTTGTCGTTCTCGACCAGGCTGAGGCGAGCTTCACCTTCGCCGGTTTTTCCGCGCAGCCAGTGCTGTCAATCAACCGCGGATTTTCAGCTCCCGTCGCGCTTGATGCCGGGCTGAGTGATGCCGATCTGGTGTTCCTCGCCGCGCACGATGATGATCCGTTTGCCCGCTATGAAGCGCTGCAAAGCCTGATCGTCGGGCATCTGGTTGCTGTGCTCGGCGGGCTCGATAATGTCGGTATCGAGGCAGGGCGGCAGGCAATCGGCAATGCGGTTGCCGCTGTGCTTGATGATCCTGCGCTCGATGATCTGATGCGCGGCGAGCTGCTGGTGCTGCCGGGTGAGGCCTATCTTGCCGAACAGTTCGATCAGGCTGATCCGCAGGCGATCTGGCGAACGCGTGAAGCGCTCAAAGGCTGGTTGGGGGCGACGCTAAAGGACCGCTTCACTGCCTTGCACGACCGGTCGAGCGCGATGCCGTTCAGCCACGATGCCGCTGCTAAGGGCGCGCGCAAGGTCAAGACGCAAGCGCTGGTCTATCTTGCTGCCGGTGCGCCCGCCGAGGCTGCGACGCGCGCCGCCGCGCAGTATGACAGCGCCTCCAACATGACCGACCGCCAGGGCGCGCTGATGGCGCTGTGCGCGCTTGACGGGGCCGAGCGCGAAACGCGGCTGGCCGATTTTCATCGGCGGTTTTCGGGCAATGCCTTGGTTATCGACAAGTGGTTCAGCCTGCAGGCAGGCTCGATGCACGCCGATGCTCTGGCGCAGGCCAAGGCGCTGGTTGGCCATCCAGACTTCACCCTGCACAACCCTAACCGGGTGCGCGCGCTCTATATGGCGCTGGCGGCGAACGGCCACGCCTTCCACGATGCCAGCGGTGGAGGGTACCGGATTATCGCCGACCTGATCCTGACGCTTGATCCGATGAATGCGCAAACCGCAGCGCGGTTCGTCCCGCCGCTCGGGCGCTGGCGCAGGATTGAGCCGGGACGCGCGGCGATGATGCGCGCCGAACTTGAACGCCTGGCCGTCGCTCCCGGCCTGTCGCGCGATACCTTCGAGCAGGTGAGCAAAAGCCTTGGCTGAAAAGGTCGAGGTCCTGCGCGCCGGGGTGCTCGACGGCGTGCCGCATGGCTTTCTGGGCAGACGAGGCGGGGTCTCGGCGGGCGCGGTTGCTGGCCTGAATGTCGGCCTCGGCAGCGAGGATGACAGCGCGGCGGTTACCGAAAACCGCGCGAGGGCCGTGGCGGCAGTGATGCCGGGGGCGGCGCTTGTGACACTGCATCAGGTTCATTCGGCTGGTGTTGTGACTGTTGCCGCGCCATTTGCGGATGGTGAGCGGCCCAAGGCTGATGCGCTGGTGACCAACCGGCCCGGCCTTTTGCTCGGTATCCTGACCGCCGAC
>JANNZB010000368.1:0-1865 GCA_031410395.1 Novosphingobium sp. | reverse complement strand
ATGCAAATTATGGTTCGCGACAACAACGTTGATCAGGCCCTTCGTGCGCTGAAGAAAAAGCTGCAGCGCGAAGGCGTTTATCGCGAGATGAAGTTGCGCCGTCATTTTGAGAAGCCGTCGGAAAAGCGCGCCCGTGAAAAGGCTGCCGCTGTCCGCCGCGCCCGCAAGATGGACCGTAAGCGTATGGAGCGTGACGGCTCTAAGTAAGCTTGATCCTTCAGCACTGTTAAGCCATTAGGGCGCGGCACAAGCTAGCGCCCTTTTTGCTATCTGCCTTCCAGGATGTTCCGATGACCGAAATCACCCGTGTGCCCCTGCTTCCCATCGCCAAGGGGTCGCTGCTTAAAATCTGGCTCGGGGTGATTTTGATCATCGCTGCCGGGGTTTGGCTCGCCGGTGCATCGATGCCGGCGCTGGTCAAAGTGAAAACCGTGCACGCTGGTGAAGGCGCGTCACCCGGCATGGGCGATGTCGCGATTATCAACTATAAAGGCATGCTGAAAGACGGCACCGTGTTTGACCAGCAGCAGCAGGCGCCTTTGCCGCTGCAGGGCGTGGTGCCGGGCTTCACCAAGGCGCTGATGCAGATGCAGGCAGGCGGCAAGTACCACGTCATCATCCCGGCCAAGCTGGGCTATGGCGATCATCAGGTCGGCCCGATCCCGCCGAACAGCGATCTCATTTTCGATATTGAACTGTTGCAGTTCATGCCCGTGCAGGAATTTCAACAGCGGATGGCGATGATGCGACAGATGCAGCAGCAACAGATGCAAAAGGGCGGGGCTCCCGGTGGTCCGCCGGGCGGTGCTCCAGATCAAATGCCGCCGGGCGGCGGCGCGCCTGATGGCATGCCGCCACAATAATGTTTCTGAAAAACAGGCAATAGTTCATCCAAGAGGGTAACTGGCAATGTCAGTCGACACCGCCACCGTGGCCAAGATCGCCGCGCTGGCCCGCATTAAAGTTACCGAGGCAGAGCTTGCGGCTATGGTGCCTGAGCTCAACGGCATCCTGGCCTGGGTAGAACAGCTCGGTGAAGTTGACGTCACTGGCGTTGAACCGATGACCGCGGTGATCGAAAACCATCTGCGTCTGCGCGATGATGTGGTCGGCGCTGATCCGCTCACCGGCGGGGGCAGGCGCGATGCTGTGCTGGCCAATGCGCCAGCGGCGGAACACGGCTTTTATGGCGTGCCCAAGGTGATTGAGTGATGCCAGACACGTCGAACACCCTCACCGACCTCGGCGTAGCCGCGATCCGCGATGGCGTTGCTGGTGGTGCGTTTACTGCGGTTGAAGTGGCGGAAGCCTTCAACGCCAACGTTGCCGCCGCACAGTCTGCGCTCAACGCATTCATCGTCGCCACCCCCGAAGCTGCTTTGGCAACAGCAGCCAGGGTCGATGCTGACCGCGCCGACGGTAAGCCGCTGGGCAAGATGGCAGGCGTGCCAATCGGGATGAAAGACCTGTTCGCCACCAAGGGCGTGCAAACCACCGCTGCCAGCCACATTCTCGAAGGCTTCAAGCCCGAATACGAAAGCACCGTTTCGCAAAAGCTGTGGGATGCGGGCGCGGGGATGCTCGGAAAGCTTAATCTCGATCAGTTCGCCATGGGCTCATCGAACGAGACGAGCTATTTCGGCGATGTTGTCTCGCCGTGGAAGCGCAATGACGGCGGTAACGCAGCGATGGCCCCCGGCGGCTCATCGGGCGGCAGTTCCGCCGCCGTATCCGCGCGGCTTTGCCCGGCGGCGACCGGCACTGACACCGGCGGTTCGATCCGCCAGCCTGCCGCGTTCACCGGCATTGCGGGCATCAAGCCAACCTATGGCCGCTGCTCGCGCTGGGGCATTGTCGCCTTCGCC
>JANNZB010000367.1:0-1766 GCA_031410395.1 Novosphingobium sp. | reverse complement strand
AGCAGCTCGGCGCGCATGAAAGGATCGGGAATGGTCACCACGAACATTTCAAAGAACCCCATGTTCCAGCCTGATGAGCGCATTGCCATGGTTGAGCGCGAAGTTGCTTCGATGGGGCTGTCCAATGTGGAGGTTGTCGGCTTCAACGCACTTTTGATGAAATTCGCCGAGAAGCAGCGCGCTTCGATGATCTTCCGGGGCTTGCGCGCGGTGGCGGACTTTGAATATGAATATCAGATGGCGGGGATGAACCAGCAGCTCAATCCGGGGATCGAAACGGTGTTCCTGATGGCCGATGTCAGTCTGCAACCCATCGCCTCAAAGCTGGTCAAGGAAATCGCCCTGTTCGGCGGCGAGATTGCCCGGTTCGTCAGCGCCGCCGTGCGTGAAGATGTTATCGCCCGCGTATCCGCAATTGGCCGCCTGGGTGACGATTGAACCGCGTGTTTGAACTGCGCGAAAAGCCGTTCATTGCCATGTCAGCCTTGCCCGGCTATCTCCCGAGCAAATGATCGTCCAGCATTGTGAGTAACCTGATGAATCGCCGTAATCTGCTTGTTGCCTTCGCGATGGGATTGTCGCTTGTTGCCAGCCCTGGCATCGCGAAAAAGAAGAAAGCTATCGTGGCAGCGCCGCCCGCCGCACTGGCGCTCAGCACGATTGTTGATGCCGATGTCAGCCACGATCCGGATAATGTGTTGTTGCTTGACCTGTCAAACGGCGGTCGCGTGGCGATCCGGCTGGTGCGAGCATGGGCTCCAACGCATGTTGACCGCATCAAGACGCTGACCAAACTAGGCTTTTATAACGGGGTAATCTTCCACCGCGTGATCGATGGCTTCATGGCACAGACGGGTGATCCGACCGGCACCGGGCAGGGCGGATCAAAATTGCCCGACCTTAAGTCAGAATTTAACCGCGTGCCGCATATGCGCGGAACTGTTTCGATGGCGCGGACCAACGATCCGAACAGCGCCAACAGCCAGTTCTTTATTGTGTTTTATCCACGATTTGCGCTAGATAATCGCTATACCAATTTCGGCCGGGTGATCGGCGGAATGGCTGTTGTGGACGCCATTGAACGCGGCGAGCCGCCCGAGCATCCGACCAAGATAATTCAGGCGTCGCTGGGTAGCGAAAACAAGTCGCAGATGATGCCGCCTCCACCCGCGCCTATTGCAGCGCCGCCAAGCGTGGCTGCTCCCGCCCCGGTAACGCCGCCGCCAACGGTGGTTCCGGTTAAGGCAGTGGCGAAAAAGAAGGTTCGTTGATAAGCAAGCTTGGCTCGCGGCCTTCGACAGGCTCAGCCTGAGCGGAACTGTGTTCTTTAGACAACCTTCAAAATTCGCTCATGCTGAGCTTGTCGAAGCACGCGCGCTAATTTAGCTCCAAACCATGCGCGTTGACCTGTTCGATTTTGAGCTCCCGCCCGAACGAATAGCACTGCGCCCGGCGCGCCCGCGCGATTCGGCGCGGATGTTGTTGGTGTCGTGCGATGGGGCTTTCGCTGATCGCATCGTCAGCGAGCTGCCGATGTTCCTGCGAAAAGGTGACGTGCTCGTGTTCAATGACACCCGCGTCATCCCGGCACAGCTTGAAGGGACCCGCGGAAATGCGCGCATTGGTGCAACTTTGCACAAGCGCATTGATTTGCGCCGCTGGCAGGCCTTCGTCCGCAACGCCAAACGACTGAGTGAAGGCAAAGTCATCAGCTTTTCCGTTGACGTTTCAGCCGTGGCAGAAACCCGCCACGCCGATGGCAGCTG
>JANNZB010000366.1:0-4387 GCA_031410395.1 Novosphingobium sp. | reverse complement strand
GTCGCTTGCGCTCGCTGCGGCATCGTATCATTTTATCGAGCAACCCGCCCGCCGTGGCAGATTACCCTATCGCCGCGTCGTGTCAGGCGCTCTGGTTGGTGCGGTCGCCGTCTCGGTCTTGTCTGTTGCCATTATAGGATTTGCGGGCTTTCCCACTCGGTTTAGCCCATCGGTTCTGGCGCTGGAGGAGCAAAAGTATGATCTGGCGCCTTTCGCGCATCGCTGCGTGAATACGCCAATCGACCGGATCGAGGAGGACTGCAGTATCGGCAACGGTCCTGCAAAGGCGTTGATTTGGGGTGACAGCCAAGCCGCAGCCATGTCGGCAGGCGTCGCCAGCGCTCTTAACGTAACAACCGAGATCGCTTCAATGAACAGCTGTGTTCCAGCTATCGCCTGGACAAGTCCAGCACTCGTTGGCCGTGACCCGGCAATCTGTAGCGAACGCAATGACGCGCTGCTGTCTCTGGCACTTTCTGATGCCAATTTGCAAACCGTGGTCATCACAGCCAGTTGGACCGGTCACCTGCAACAGGGTGCTGAAGGCATGTGGCCCGGTGTTGGCGCGCTGGTAGATCGCCTCCGATCAGGCGGCAAACGGGTTATAATTA
Organism: Novosphingobium sp.; assembly: GCA_031410395.1. Classification (GTDB taxonomy): domain Bacteria; phylum Pseudomonadota; class Alphaproteobacteria; order Sphingomonadales; family Sphingomonadaceae; genus Novosphingobium. Next base: position 3,776 of record JANNZB010000366.1, on the reverse strand, counting down.
TTGCGGGCATCCCAGCACCCGGCTTCGATGTACCTTGGGCAAATGCTCTTCAATCGCGCTTTGGCCGTCCGCAGCAAGATTGGGCCTGCCCCCCGGCTAATATCAAATCTTTTGTTGCATTGGTTGCGGATCTCTCATCTGATTACTGCGCCTATCCCGCACCGCAGCGCCTCTTCACCGATGCAGTCCATCCAAGCCTGACCGCGAACAGGGAAGTGATCGGCCCGGCGCTTGCACGTATTCTGAAATCGCATCCGCTCCGTCCGGGTGGTGGCAATTACCCCACCGCGAATGCCGTCGCGCTGGGTGCAAAGCGCGAGCCGGTGCAATTTTAAGGTCTTCAAACACAAAAGCGTGGCGGCATCTTACAAAAGTCTGTAAATTCGCCCTAAACTCCAATCGGGTCTGACCGCGTTATCAGATGGTGACAGGCAATAGCATGTTCCCCGTATGGAAGTGTGTCATCGCAATCCTACTTGAGCGCAGGACAGCGTTTCCGCCCCGGCCCCCGCGCCATGCGGCCGGGCGTTGCGGTTACGGTTAAAGTTGCAACAACCCCCAAGTATCTCCAACATCACACTCACCCCCCAGCCAACACGCCCCCCACCTTGTCCGAAATCTGCTGCACCGAAAACGGCTTGGGCAGGAAGTGCACGTTCGCCAGATCGATCTCTTTTCGCAATTGCTCCTCGGCATAGCCTGACATGAACAGCACCGGCAGATCGGGGTAGAGCTTGCAGATGGCGCTGATCATCGCGGGGCCGTCCATCACTGGCATCACCACGTCGCTGACGACGATATCGAAGGCCTCGCCCGCCTTGGCGGTTTCGAGCACCAGTTCGAGGCCCTCCTCGCCGTCGCTCGCGGTGGTGACGGTGTAGCCTGCGCGCGTGAGTGCGCGTTCGGCAACCGCGCGGACGGTGTCTTCATCTTCGACCAGCAGCACCTTGCCGCCGCCTGACCATGCCCGCAGCGCCTCGGTTTTGGGCGGGGCGATGGCGACCTCGCCGTGGTGGACGGGGAAATAGACGGTGAACTTTGTCCCCTTGCCCACTTCGCTATCGGCGAAGATGAAGCCGCCCGATTGCTTGACCACGCCGTAAACCGTTGACAGGCCGAGGCCGGTGCCGCGCCCCTGTTCTTTGGTGGTGAAGAATGGTTCGAAGATCTTGCCGAGGTGTTCGGGCGCGATGCCCGATCCGGTGTCCTCGACCATCAGCACGGTGTAGTCCGCCTGCGGCAGGATTTCGCTGCGCATGGCGCGGACCTGATCGGCGCTCTTCCGCCGGGTGGAGAGCGTGAGCTTGGCGTGGCCATCAAGCTTGCCACTCATGGCATCGCGCGCGTTGACCACCAGATTGACGATCACCTGTTCAAGCTGGGTGGGGTCCGCGCGCACCGGGCCAAGATCGCGATCATGGGTGACGGTGAACTGGATCTTCTCGCCCACCAGCCGCTTGAGCATCTGACCAATGTCAGACACCACATCGGGCAATTGCAGCACCTCTGGCCGCAGCGTTTGCTGGCGCGAAAAGGCGAGGAGCTGGCGGGTGAGGCTGGCGGCGCGGTTTGAATTGGCGCGGATTTGCTGGATGTCGTCATAATCGCTGTCACCCGGCGTATGGCGCAGCAGCATCAGATCGCAAGTGCCGAGAATCGCGGTGAGGACATTGTTGAAATCGTGCGCCACCCCGCCCGCCAATTGCCCGACGGCTTGCATTTTGGTCGCCTGAGCAACCTGCCGCTTGAGCCGCGATTGTTCGGTGGAATCGGTCAGGCTGAGCAGCACCGCCGCCTCACCTAGCCCGCGCACTCCGGCTAGGGAGAGCGAAACCGGCTCATCGGGCTGATGCTTGAGCCGCACGGCAATATCGCCGCTCGAAGCCGGGCCCTGGCTGAACCGGCGCACGGCATCGGACAGCGCGCCCTTGTCTTCGCGCACGACAAGGTCGGTGGGATAGGGCGGCGGCGCCTCACCATCCATTCCCGCGCCGCGCATAAAGGCGAGGTTGGCGAACAGCATCCGCCCGTCGCGGTCTGCCATCGCTAGGCCGAGCGGCAACTGGCCGAGCAGCGCCTCAAGGTGCGGGGCCGCGCTCGGAGCCTCGCTCGCCGCGCCGCCGCCAATCGCGATGCCTGCCTCCATCAGCAGCATCAGCGATGGCACCTTGTCCATATCGGGATCGCCGCCATCGGGATCAGCGACGGGGACGTAGTACATGGTCAGCGGATTGCCGCGGCGGCCCTCACGCGCCCAAGTCAGCCGATCGCGTTCATCCTGCTTGAGGTAAGAAGTGAACGGCTGCCCGGCGAGCAGCGCGGCCGCGCCGCCGCTGGCATGTTCGGCAAATCCGGCGCTGGCGGCGCGGATCTGGCCGCCTGCGTCCACTACGGCAGCAGCAATACCATAGCGGGCGAGCGCGCGGCCAACTTTGCCCTCAACCGCACGAACGAGGTCTGACACCGGATCGGCGACCACCAGCGGTGTGAACCGCCAAACGAGGAAATCATCGCCGCGACCGACGCGTTCTGCTTGGGCACGCCAGCGGCCTGCGGAGTTTTCGACCAGATCAACGCTGCCGTGGCCATCGCGCCAGGCGATGCGCGAGGCTTTGCTCAGCCGTTCGAGCGAGGCCGCGTCTGTATCGAGCCGGGGGGGTGCCTGCCCAGTGCCAAACCACGATTCGTAAACCGGATTGGCGCAGGTCAGTCTTCCGGCCCGGTCAGTAATGCAGACGCCCACGTCAGGCCGCGATATGGCGGCGACGGTCACCGACCAATCAGGCAGCGCCCATTCGCTGCGCACTTCGGAAACCCGCGACTTGGCCAGTGTCCAGATCAAAGCACTGAGCGCAATGATCCCGCCCGTAAACCCCGAGATTGCCGCGAGCGAGTGGGTAACGGCCCACAGCAGTACGAGCGATGCCACAAAGGCGGATCCCACCAGCGCCCATTCTAGCGGCGAGCGCCGGGCTGCTCCGCCCGGAACCGGGGCGGCCCCGCTCATGGCAGCGCTGGCTTTTCGCTCATCGCCGACAGCCTTGCGCGCCTTTTGCGCGCAACCATTATTCGCCAGACAAAACTGGTCAAAAGATAGCCGACCGACGCCGTCACCGTGGCGATGACGAACAGTCCGAAAGCCGTGGGCAGTCCCTTGCTCGTCACCATCTGTAGCAAATGATCGAACTCGGTTGTCTGCATGGTGCCAGAGATCGGCGCGACGCCGGTCATCTTGTCAATATGCAGCAGCCATGGCCCCAGTTTATAGGCAGCGGCGGCGATGAACACATAGATCGCCGGAAAACCGATGAAGGTTGCGGCCATGGCCACCGGGATATTTGCCCGCACGAAAACTGCGATGATTGCCGCGATCACGAAGTGCGCCAGCGGAATCATGATGCCGACGAACAGACCCAGCGCCATGCCGCGCGGCACCGACCGGCGGTTGAACCGCCACAATTCGCTTCGCAGGATGTTCTTGGAAAACGGCTTGAGCCAGCGGTTCCTCTCAAGGCTCTCGCGCGTGGGAACATGGCCTTTAAGCCAGGCGGACATGCGGGAAGTGATGCTGCTCATTGGTGTTCCCGCATGACCTTTATTCGTGCTCCTGCATAAACTCTATTTGTGCTCACGCATAATGCGGGCCTGATCACGTTTCCAGTCCCGGTCCTTCGCGGTCTGCCGCTTGTCCGCCACATTCTTGCCCTTGGCGAGCGCGAGTTCAACTTTTGCCCTGCCCCGGCTGTTGAAGTAGACGCTCAGCGGAACCAACGTCA
>JANNZB010000365.1:0-5115 GCA_031410395.1 Novosphingobium sp. | reverse complement strand
GTTGCATTGACCCCGTTCGTCAATATGTGCGATATAATGACGCACAATAAAGTGCGAGGGAGGGAGTGAGGGGATGGCGGCACAACGCATTATTCAGGCCGCGTGCCTTATGATTGCCCTTCAGGTCGGCGGCTGGGTTGCGCTGGCTGAGGTCAAAGCAGCTCCGCCCCCTGCCGATATTGCTGAGCGCGAAGGGATCATCTTCGAGCGGCAGCAGACCATGGATCAACTCGGCCGGGACAGCGATCTTCTGGGCAAGGTCGTTGCGGGACTGGAACCAGCTACCAAGCTCCCCGAAGCTACCCGCGCCATCGCCGATGGTGCAAAGGATTCGCTGGAGAGCTTCCGCAATCCCGTTCCGGGCGGGCGGACCAAAGCCGAGGCGTGGTCGAACGATGCTGATTTCATGCGCCGGATGACGGACTTTGCCAGGAACGCCGAGGCCATGGCGGCGGTTGGCGCGCGCGGTGATGTGGCAGGCGTCACAGGCATGCTGGTGGATGCGATGCCGTGCAAGCAGTGCCACGATCTCTATCGCGCACCCAAGACCAGTTGAGGCCAACTTCCCGAACGGGCACCATTTTTTCCGAATTGATGGGAATTGCTTTTACCTGCCAAGGCGCGTGTCGAACCAGTGCGCGACATAGCGCATGGCTGCTTGCGATTCCGGTGATTGCGGTGCGGTGCTGTAGCTTTGATGCCAACCGCCCTCGATAAGGTAGAACTGTGAATCCAAGCCTTTGCCCAGCATGCTGGCATGGGCCGTTGCTACCCCGCTGAGTTCGGGCGCGCGGGTTCCGGCAAGCCACAGTGTTGGCGGATAGGAAGCAAGGTCATCAGGTGTGACCCCGGGAATCCAGTCCTTCCGGTCGTGGTTGCCCAGGTAGCCGCCGATTTCGACAAGTCGCGTGCCTGGCAACGAAAAGCCACCGCTGAAATTCCAGATCGCAGAATCGCCGATTGCAGTCCTGAATGCCGCCGAAAGCGGGGCGATGGCGCCGGGGCGTGGCAGACCATGCCGCTTCAGCCATGGGACGGATTGCAAGGTGATGACTCCCCCGGCTGATCCCCCGAAAATACCTATGTTGGCTGCCTTGTGCGATTTCAGAAGTTCGCGGTACACTGCCGTCAGGTCTTCCAGTCCGGCGGGATGAACGGCTTCTGGATAAAGTCGGTAGTTGATCGTTATGACTTCGATCCCGCTCAGAGAGGCGACGGGAATAGCATCAAGCAAAGCCACCGAAGGCCAGCCGACCATGAAGGAGCCACCATGCACGTTGATCAGAACGCGCTTACGGTTGTTCTTGGTAATGCCTCCTTGCGGCCGCACACGAATGACCTCCACACCTGCGATCGTCTCGCTCGTCGTTTCGACAGGATAACGCTCCCGCACCCAAGGGAGCGACTTTTCGAACATCGTGTTGACCACCGACCGCATAATGGCAACGACGCGCGGATTGTCGGGAATGGTGATCGTCCCGTTACCGGGCGCGGCCAGGGCCTTGGCATAGGCCTGGCGCAATTCATCGCTGACTAGTGCCGAGGGGGGATAGGTAAATGATGGAATCTGGAGCTCGTCGGTCTTTCGTTCAGCAGGCGCGGATTGGGCGGTAGCGGGCGGAGCTTCTGCTTTTGCACCAGCGGGGGCGATAAACAGGATCAGGGCCGCGATCAGCGCGGCCTTCATTGACTCGGAACTATTCACTGGCTTGGCTTCCTTTCGCTACTTTCCGTCCTGAAGCTCTGCCTAAGAACCAATCGATGACTGGCTTTATGCGCTATTGAGGCGCATAAAGCCAGTACTGCGTCAGACGTTCTCAAGATCGGTATAATTTTGTGAGGCGGCAAGCACCCAAATGAGCGCGTCACTTGCGCCACGTCATGCGGCCAGTCCTGCCAACCAGCTCGCGGATCGTGAAATTGTGCGCAATCAACTCAAATGCGCCTGCTCACCAATCACCACGCTGCGATTGCGGCGGTTGGCTTCGAACCTCGCGAGTCCGGGGTCGCGGCGCAGGATCGCGTCGATGATGACGCGGCGGCTGTCGCGCCAGCGCTCAAGGCCGAAGTTGATTGCAAGGGAGCCGCTGTGTCCGAACTCGCTGGATGCCATGCGCAGGGCCACCCGCGTGATCAACTCGAAGAAGGGGCGGTTGACCATGCGAAACAGCTGGCTCTGAAACTGCTCTTCGAGCGGGCCAATGCCGTCTTCATTCTGACAAGCCGCAATGGCGCGGGCAATGCCACGCAGTTCGTCGTGAAGCGGAGCGTCAGTGCAGCATGCAGCGGCAGCGCACAGTTCATTGAACAGCAGCGATGTCATATCGAGAATTTCAGAGAGGCTTGCGGGCTCGCTGCGCCAATAGGCGGAGATTGTGCGCTCCAGCGTCGCGATGTCAGGCCTGCGTCCAAAATATCCGCCGCCTGGGCCACGGCGCACTTCGAGTAGGCCTTCATGCTCAAGGATGCGCGCTGCCTGCTGTACCGTAACAATGCCGACGCCGAGATCGCGGGCCAGGTCTGTTAGCGAGCCAATCTGTTCGCCGGGCGGGCGGGTAAAGATTCGTTCGCGCAGGGCTTCTGCGGCTTGCTGCACCGGCTGTCGCTTAAGAGGGGGCTGCCCTTTCAACATTTGCCAGACATAGGCGTGTTTATAAGGCAAGGCAAGCAAATTGAGGTGCGAATATAGGATTGCAGGGCTTATAATATGCCTATATTAAGAGAGTCCGAATCTGCCGCCGCGCAAGCTTGGCGCGGCAAGGGCGGTGTATCGACGGAGTAGATGTCATGGCCTTCAGATTGCCGGACCAGCAGGTCCTGCCACGTTACGTGAACATAATCGGGGACTCGCGCGAAGTGGCGGGCAGCGGGGATCTGGTGGCGCACGTCTATCCCGGCACCGGGACGGTTACGCGTGAATTAACCATGGCCGGCGTCGCCGATGTCGACCGCGCAGTCGCGGCTGCGCGCGCGGCATTTCCCGCCTGGCGTGCCATGCCGGGCGACAAGCGTCGCAACCTGTTCTTCAAGCTGGCCGAAATGTTCGAGGCCCGTTCTGCCGAATTCGCGCCCAGCCTGATCGCCGAAAACGGCTCCGTCGCGATGACGGCCCCTTACATGGGCTACGATGCGGCGCAGAAGTTCCGCTATTTCGGCGGGTGGTGCGACAAGATTCACGGTCGGACTGTGCCGATGTGGGGTGCGCCGGCGCACGATTACGTGTCCTACGAGCCATATGGGACGGTTGGCGTGATCGTGCCGTGGAACGGGCCGCTGTTTGCCGCAACCATGGTGTTGGCTCCGGCGCTGGCGGCAGGCAACTGCATAGTGCTGAAATCGCCGGACCTTGCGCCCTACAGCGCGATGAAGCTGGTGGAGATGATGCTGGAGGCCGGATTCCCGGCTGGCGTCGTCAACCTTGTTACCGGTGCGGCTGACGTGGGTGAGGCGATGGTGGCGCACCCCGGGATCGACAAGATCGAATTCATCGGATCGGGCGCGACGGCCAGCAAGGTTCTGGCCAATGCGGCGAGGACTCTGAAGCCGGTTGGGCTGGAACTCGGCGGCAAATCGGCGGTCATCGTGTTCGACGACGCTGACCTGATGCTCGCTGCCAAGAAGGGGATTACCGGTGCGGTTTCGTCGAACGGGCAGGGCTGCGTCAACGGCACCCGGCTGCTGGTGCAGCGCGGGGTTTATGACCAGTATCTGGGCATCCTTACCGTCGTTGCCGGGCAGATCGCCGTCGGCGATCCGTTCGAACAGCAAACGGTGCTCGGTCCGGTCATTTCCGAAACCGCGCTCAACCGCATTCTTGGTATCGTCGAAGGCGGGAAGGCCGATGGCGGGCGCGTGGTTGCGGGCGGCTCACGCCTTGACGGTGATCATGCGGGTGGTTTCTTCCTGCCGGTGACGATCCTCGCCGATGTGCCGAACACGGCGCATATCGCGCAGAACGAAGTATTTGGCCCGGTTCTGACAGTAACACCCTTCGATACCGAAGAGGAAGCGATTGCACTGGCCAATGGCACCGAATTTGGCCTGGGCGCTTACGTCCACACCCAGAACCTGCGCCGCGCCCACTATGTCACCGGGCAGCTTCAGGCAGGCATGATCCATGTCAATGGCTCTGGTGAGGCTATGCAACCCAACTGCCCGTTTGGCGGCTGGAAGAAGAGCGGACATGGTCGCCTTGGCGGGGTGGAAGGTCTCAACGAGTTCATGCAGCCCAAGAACATCTGGATGAACCTTGCAGCGCCGGAGGGCTGAGATCATGGTATTAATGGGGCACAAGGAGCGCTCGGCTCGCGGTAGCGCATTGCAGACTGAAATTTGCGCGGACATGCTATCCGCGCCGGCTACCCCATTCGAGGATTCGCTGCGCGATTTCGTCTATGCCGAGGTGTGGAACCGGACGCAGATGGATCGGCGCGCCCGCTACCTGATCTCGCTGGCTGGCGCAGTCCTCGCCGGGGCCGATGCCGACATGGTTGAGGGTTACGCAAGGGGAGCGTTGCAGGGAGGGCATCTTTCGTTGTCTGAACTGCGCGAAGCTGCACTGCACCTGGCGGTCTATGGCGGCTGGTCGCGAGGACAGCAGCTTGACCGAGCAGTGACTGCGGCCGCCCGTGCCCTAGGCCTTGGCGATGCCTATTACGCGCCGATCCGCGGCGCTGACTGGGATCCCGAGGTGCGCACCAAGGGAGGCATGGCCGAATTTACCGCCGTCATGACCTTCCCGGGTGGGCCTTCGGCCACGCCCTACCTTGAAGCCATCAACAACTTCGTCTTTGGTGAGATGTGGCCGCGCTATGACGGACTCGACCAGCGCTCACGGCGCTGGATCACCTTGGTGGGGGTATGCGAAAGCTCAACCGAAACCCCGATTAAGAGCCACATTCACGCCGCGATGGCCAGCGGCAACTGCACGCCTGAAGAGATGCAGGAATTCGTCCTGCAATACGGCATCCACGCGGGCTGGCCCAAGGCCTCCATCGTGCAATCGGTGGTCATCGAAATGAGCAAAAAGGTAGCCGCCGGGCTACCGTGGAATGGATAGATCATGGCACAGACAATCAACATGAAGGGCAAGGTGGCGCTGGTAACCGGCGCCGG
>JANNZB010000364.1:0-5500 GCA_031410395.1 Novosphingobium sp. | reverse complement strand
CGTCCAGCTGGGCCACGGCATCCGGCACGTCGCGGCCTTCATCCTTCGTCCAGGCAAGGCGGGCCTCCGGCGGGTCTTCGCGCCACCGCGGCGCATGGGGCGACCACCAAGTGGCAGGCTGTTTGCTAGAATCCTTCGCTTCCGTGCGGGTAACCAGAATCGTCGGATCCATTTCGCGGGTTCCGACCTGCCATGGACCCCGATAAGGCTGCGGCTCGTCGCGGTAGCCGCCATCAACGGCATGAAGGTCCGACAGGCGCCCGGTCAGCTCATGCAGGGCGATCCACTGATACTTCTTGCCGATCCGCTCGACAAGGTGATCATTGCGGTCGCGACCCTGCATGTTGCGCTCGGGTACTGCAAAACGTTCCGGCGTCCATCCTAGGTCATGCGCGCGCCAGCCCACCCATCGGCGCGCTCGTTGCTGGCTGAAATTGGGATGATTTGCCTGAGCCTGCGCGTTCCACATCGCCTGCTCTACCCACCCTTCGGCATAGATCTCGAAGTCGCGCTGCTCCGCTTCGTCGAGAAGCGTCTTGAACGCCGTGGCGGCCGCGTTGCGCTCCGCTTCCACTTCATCGCGCGTGGGCTTGCCGGGATTGTTGCCGGTCGCGCGCGCGCGGCTGCGCTGGTCGTCGAGATAGATGTTGAACTCATGCGGCATGGAGTTCAACCGTCCTGAGAGGTCAATCAGGACCTTGAGTGCGCCTTGGCGCTCGCCTTTGCCGGCAATCGCGCGCGCATACCATTCATCATAGCGCGCCTCGTTCGAACGCCCGACTTCTGCTTGTGGCAATTCGAGAAACTGGTTGGCGAGCGGATCGATCTCGTACCTTGCAAAGTCGCCGTCCTCGACCGCTGAGCCCATGATGTCGTCGGGGTATGACGACCCGCTCCTGTAGGTCTGCACATAGCCAGCCAGCGTGGCATCATCGATGAGTTCGATGGGAGCGCCAGCTGGATAAGGCGGCCGAGCACGATCGAGCGAAACCGATGTCGGCAAGACGCCGCGATGCGCAGCAAGCTCGATGATTCCGCGAGCATGATCCCGGATCAGCGCGTGCGGCGGGATCGGGTTGTCCGCGAAAACTGCGGTGTATGCGGCCTCCGCCAGCGTAGCGAGGCCTTCATCGCTGTGACTGCGGGTTGCCGCGCCATATGCCGCAGCGAGCACGCGATCGACGAGATAGGCGTCGTTCAGGCGGCCAAAATCGGCAATGAGCTGCGCGGCCAACTCGCGGCGTCTTACTAACAGCACCGCTAGCGCCTTCGTCGCCATGTCGCGAACGGCCCGGTGGCTGAGCGTGGTCAGCCAGGCCAGCGTGACCGCCGCCAGCCGGGCGCGCGCTTCCTCGATGGGCTTCAATCCGTTGACCAGCACCCATTGGATCAATGTGTCGATCGCGTTACCTTCATCGCGGGCGTGATAGGTCGCGCGCACGGACCAGAGTTCATCACGCTCCGGCAGCGTCATCGGGCGCAACCAGCGATCGAGATGATCGGCGTTGAATGCATTGGCAGGCTCGGTCGCAACTGCGATCATGGTGTCGAGCCAGAGATCGTCCTCCAGTCGGTTTGAATTTTCCTCGAGCAGCTCAACAGTCCGCGCGCTGAATGCATCCTGCCGCCGCCACAAAAGGCTGCTGCGAAAGGCCGGCAAATGGTCATGGGCGGCCCATTCGTCATCGATCAGATCGAGCAGCTCGATCCCGTAGCCCTCGGGCAATTGAACAGCCAAGGCTTCAGTGATTCCGGCAAAGCGATAGGCATTTTGCCCCATGACATAATCGCGAAGCGCGCCGCCCTGCTTGAACGCGGGAGCCGGATCGTTGCCGATGACTTCGGTCTCCAGCAAAGCCTGTGCGATGCGATGGTCGCTCAGACGCTCGAAGGTGAAGCGGACCATCTCGGTGATGACCTTGCAGTCGACCTCAGGTTCGACCGTCAGAACCCCTTCATTCTCGAGCTGAAAGAACAGGCTTTGCTCGGCCTTGTTCTGCGAGGGATGCAGCCCTTCGAGGAGTGCGTGCACCTCATTGATCGGCAGATGGCCGCTTCGCGCGGTGACCATCGCGGCAGTGATGCCGTCCAGCGCTTGTTCGACGATTCGAAGCCGGGGGAACAGACCCATCCTTGCTGTGATCGCTTCCGAGACGGCCCGGAAATAGAAATCGAATACGCCCGACACACCAGCGAGCCCGCGGGGCAGCTCGCTTTCGCCGCGGCGCTCCAGCGCATCGCAGCAAGTGCGCAAGAACAAGGGGTTTTCGAATTCCGGCGACAGATTGGGTGCCGCCATGCGCACGATCCCGCGCTGGTCGAGATAACGCTGTGCAGCTTCTGCCGCCCGCCCGGCAAAGCCCGGGTGAGCGAGACGTGGCAGCACATCTTCGTCGATATCCGCGACAATATAGGGGAGAAAGGTCGTGCGGCATGACAGCACTACCGCCAAATGCGGGAAACGGTCCGCACTCGCCAGGAATGCGGCCAGACGGTCTTTCCAGATGGCGATCCCACCCCGCTCATTGATCGCATCGATCATGATCAGCGCGCGCGTGCTCGCCGCTTCGCCTGCGGCATCAAGGGCGCCCAGCAGCTCGTCGGGGGTAATATTGGTCAGTCCGAGCTGGTCGCCGACCTGACGCCAGATTTCGCCATCGACAAAGCTGCCTCCGAGCACCAGCACGGCCGGGTATCCCCGGCCGATATGATGCTGCGCCACATCCGCCAGCAAATGCGATTTACCGACGCCCGCCTCGCCGGTCACGAGCAGGCGGTGCTCGTTCGCCAGCCGCGCCTCGTGCAGGTTAATCGATTCAGAGACAGACTGGAGCGCCTCGTAGAGTTGATTTACATTGTGATGCGCGCGCTGGATGGGTTCGCGGTCACCGGCCTTCTGGCTGCGCAAATTCCAGACCTCGTCCGCGCACTTTCCCAGGGCCGTGCTCGCCTGATCGACCGCCTGCGACCAGGCGTCGTAGGGTATGGTCTCGGCGGGCCCCATTGAGCTTGTCCGTATGCCGAGGCTTATTGCGCGGAACGCGGCATCGAGTGCAGCGGCGGGCGCTGCCGCCGGCCCGCTCGCCAGCAATTGCGCTATGTCGTTGGCCGCACGGTGTCTGGCTTCATCGACATCATCGGCCAGCTCGCGCAGGCCTTCGATAGAGGCGGGGTCTCGAGCGATCGCGAGCAGCCCGCGGCGAACGGGAAGCTCGATATTGAGTTCGGGCGTATAGCGCTTGCCGAGCGCTGCCCGGGTGATGTCAAAGCGCGTCTGGAACCAGTCCGGCGTGAAATGCAGGAGATCGAACCAGTACCGGCGGCGACCGGCGTGGCGGGGATCTGTGCGCGTCAGGCGCTCGATCAGCTGAGTCTCATCCCACAGCTCGATCGTGACGACACGCGGCAGGATGGCTTTGGTGCGCGCCGCTACCCAATCGTTCCAGCGATCCTTCTGCGACTTACGGTTCGCCACGCGCCCGTCCGACAGGCTGAATGGAAGGCTTACGATGAACCGCTTGAGATCGGGGTGAAGGCGGGCCGCATTGTCGAAGGATTCCTTCAGCTGCGATGCCTGGCCGCTGCCAAATTCGAAGAAATACTTTGCCTGCCACCCGGTCTCCGAGCCATCGGCCTCGACCCGGTAGCATTCCAGTCCCGCATCGGCGCCGGCGCCCTTGCGGTGGAAGGCAAGGCCCGGCGACGTCTCGAGTGCAGCCAATTGGCAGACCAGCTCCTCGAACCCACTATGCTGACTGCCATGATGTGGACGGATGGCGCGGAAGTCGATTGTAGGTGATGGCATGGTGTCTGTCTTCAAATAGTGCTGACGCGATCCGGTCTGCGGATTGCCCGAGCAACGAAATGGGATTTGCAAGAGACTGCTTCATCAGCAGTGGTGTGAGAGTGCCTTGCAAGTCAATCTTTGCGACGGACGAATACGGGACGCTATCATGATGACAACGAAATTTGATTTCTAAACGCCAACGTGAATGTATTTCCTTTCTTGGCTGTGGTGCTACTGTGCAAAAATAGCGAGGGGCAATGGCCGAGGAAAAAAAAGCAGCGCCGCCGATCGCAATGGCTGCACCAATGGCTAAGTCCGCACCGGTCGCGCGAGCGGCGCAGCCCGCCGTGGCCGATCCTAAAATGGAAGATGCGCCGACGATCTTGCGCGTTAAGATTGAGCGCTTTCGTGGCATTGAAATGCTTACATGGCTGCCGGGTCCCCATGTGAACGTCATTCTCGGTGGCGGTGACAACGGCAAATCGACAATCCTCGATGCGATTGGGCTGTTGCTTAGCCCAACCAATTCGATGGTCATCTCCGATGCGGACTATTGGAAGCGCGCGACTGAAGACGAGTTCATCATTGAAGCCGTGATGCGGTTGCCGGCTGCGACCGGGGTCAATGAGCAGAGAAAAGCCGCTTGGCCGTGGGAATGGGATGGCGAGAAACCCGTGGTTCCCGATCCGGACGATGAGGCGGAAGTCGCAAAGGATGAGGTCTATGTGCTTCGCGTGCGGGGTACCGCCGACTGCGATCTATCTTACGAAATATGCCAACCCAACGGTGATTATGACCATTTTTCGGTTTCGGTACGTCGCAAGATCGGTTTGGTTAAACTTGCTGGCGATGATCGCAATGATAGGGATTTGCGCCTCATTCAGGGCTCCGCGCTAGATCGGTTACTGGCAGATAAATCATTGCGCGCGAAGCTTGCCCAGCAGCTTGGCGAGAAAAATGTCGAAGACGAACTTGCGGAACCATCGAAAGAAAGACTGAAAGAACTCGAATCCGAATTTGGCAGGCAGGCGCTGCCGACGGGGTTGGGCTTGGGTTTAGTCGGAGGTCAGGGCTTTTCGCTCAATGCACTCATCGGCCTCACAGCGAAAAAGTACGCCGTCAGATTGCCATTGAGCAGTTGGGGCTCGGGCACTCGCCGCCTCGCGGCGCTCGAGGTCGCTGCCGCCAATCACAGCGCAGTGCCCATCACTATCGTCGATGAAGTTGAGCGCGGCCTTGAACCGTACCGCCAGCGCAAACTTGTGAAGGAATTGATGGCCGCTCCTACTCAAGCCTTCATCACCACCCATAGCGTTGCGGCAATCAGAGCAGCGGCAAGGGCGAGTATCTGGTATCTCAGCGGAGGAACCAAGATCGGCAAGTTAGCCGACGCGACGACGCCGCAGATGACGAAAGACCCCGAAGCGTTTCTTTCCCGGATCACCATCGTCTCCGAAGGCGCAACGGAAGTCGGTTTTGTACGTTGGCTGATTTTGAGGGGCATCACCAATGAGCCACTCGAACTCGGCATCTGGGTTACAGATGGTGGCGGTAACGACTATACTTTAGATTTACTGGAAAGCCTCGCCAAGAGCGGCCTGAAATTTTCTGGCTTTGCGGATGATGAAGGACGCGCACCTGCGCGCTGGGCAAATCTCAAAGCTACATTGGGAGATTTGAGCGCACTAGCTTCTATCAAAGAAAAGTTAGAGC
>JANNZB010000363.1:0-5201 GCA_031410395.1 Novosphingobium sp. | reverse complement strand
AGCCCCGGCATCGTCCTCGAACGTGACGTGGCGCTCCGAGTACAGTGGGTCGGGCGATTTGCGCCCCACCACCGACGCCATCCCCTTGTAGAGCTTGAGCCGCACCGTGCCATTCACCCGCGCCTGCGAATGATCGATCGCGGCCTGCAACATCTCGCGCTCGGGGGCGTACCAGAAGCCGTTGTAGATCAGCTCGGCATATTTGGGCATCAGCTCGTCCTTGAGATGCGCCGCACCGCGATCGAGCGTGATCTGTTCGATCCCGCGATGGGCGCGGGCATAAATCTCGCCACCTGGAGTCTCGTACATCCCGCGGCTCTTCATCCCGACGAAGCGGTTCTCGACCAGATCGAGCCGCCCGATGCCGTGCTTGCGGCCGAGCGTGTTGAGCTCGGTCAGCAGCGTGGCGGGAGACATTGCCTTGCCGTTCAGCGCGACGCCATCACCGCGCGTGAATTCGATCTCGATATATTCGGGCGCGTCGGGCGCATCCTCAGGATTAACCGTGCGCGAATAGACATAGTCCGGCACTTCATTCCACGGATCCTCAAGCACTTTGCCCTCAGATGAGGTGTGGAGCAGGTTGGCATCGGTGCTGAACGGGCTTTCGCCGCGCCTATCGAGCGGCACCGGGATCTGGTGCTGTTCAGCCCAGGCGATCAGCGCGGTACGGCTGGTCAGCTCCCATTCGCGCCACGGGGCGATGACCTTGATGTTTGGGTCGAGCGCATAGGCGGAAAGCTCAAAGCGCACCTGATCGTTGCCCTTGCCGGTTGCGCCATGGGCGACAGCATCTGCCCCGGTCTCATGCGCGATTTCGACCAGCCGTTTTGAGATCAAGGGCCGTGCAATCGACGTGCCGAGCAGATAGTCGCCCTCATACCGCGCATTGGCGCGCATCATCGGGAAAACGAAATCGCGCACGAACTCTTCGCGCATATCGTCGATATAAATGTGGTGATCGGGAACGCCCATCAGCTTGGCTTTGGCGCGGGCTGGTTCGAGCTCCTCGCCTTGTCCCAGATCGGCGGTGAAGGTCACCACCTCGCAGCCATAGGTAACCTGAAGCCACTTCAATATGACCGAAGTATCGAGCCCACCCGAATAGGCGAGAACGACTTTTTTGATGCCGTTATGTTCAGGATTGGGCATGACTGGAATTCCGCTGGATTGGCGTTAATATTCGAGCGCGGCCCCTAGGCTATGGGGGCCTTTTGGGCAAGGGGAGGTGCGTGTGGCCAAGGCTGATCTCAAGACCAGGGCGACCGAGGCTAGCGTCGCCGATTATTTCGCAGCATCGCCCGATGCGGCGCGGCGGACGGAAGCCGCGCAGATTGATGCGATGTTCCGCCGGGTGACAGGCCTTGAGCCGAAGATGTGGGGGCCGAGCATCGTTGGCTACGGTTCCTATGATTACAAATATGAAAGCGGACGCGAAGGAACGATGTGCCGCACCGGTTTCTCACCCCGCAAGGCGGCGCTGACTTTCTACGGGTTCGGCTCGATGGATGCCGAGGACCTGTTCGCGCGGCTGGGCAAACATACCACCGGCAAAGGCTGCCTCTATATCAAGAAGCTGAGCGATGTTGATCTGGCGGTGCTGGAACAGTTTGTAGCACTCAACTGGGAAAGGATGAGCGCGGCCTATCCCGTTTGATTAGATCGCGCTCGCTGCCTTCGGTTCCAGATGCCACTCCGGTGCCTCGTCAAGCGCGGAAAGCCGCGCGGTTTCCTGCTGGATGTAGTCGCGGGTCATTGGCAGGTTGCCCAGCCGCTTGACAGTCTGCACATGGAAATTGACGAGGTTGCCGCTGCGGAAGCCCTGTTCAGCCCCGACAAGATAGAACTGCCACATGCGAAACATCCGTTCGTCGAACAGCTTGATGATGTCGACCTTGTGCAGCGTGGTGCGGCGATACCATTCGGCCAGCGTATAGGCATAGTGCATCCGCAGCACTTCGAAGTCTGAAACCCGCCAGCCTGCGCGCTCGGTAGCGGAAACCACCTCACTGATCGCGGGGAGGTGGTGGCCGGGGAAGATATAAGTCCGCGCCCATTTGTCGGTTGGCCCCGGCGCGCCCGAACGGCCAATCGTGTGGGTGAGCATCACGCCATCGTCGCTGAGCAGATCCCAGGTCTTGGAGAAATATTCGCCGTAATGCGGCAGGCCAAGGTGTTCGATCATGCCAATCGAGGTAATGCGATCAAAGGTGCCGGTAACGTCGCGGTAATCGATCAGCTGGAACTTGACCTTGTCGGCCACGCCCGCCTCAGCCGCGCGCTCGATGGCGAAGGCTACCTGATCGGGTGCAAGGCTGACGCCGAGCACCTCGCAGCCGAAATGCCGGTTCATATAGAGCCCAAGCCCGCCCCAGCCGCAGCCGATATCAAGCACGCGCATGTTCGGGCCGAGTTGGAGTTTGGCGGCGATCAGCGCCTTCTTGTCAATCTGCGCGCGTTCGAGGCTGTTTGCCGGATCGCGGAAATAGGCCATCGAATATTGCCGGTCCGCATCGAGAAACAGCTCATAGAATTCGCGGGTCAGGCCATAATGGTGGAGGACATTGCTGCTCGCGCGGCCACGCAGATTGATCTGATCGAGCTTCGATCCGGCGCGGTCAATCAGCTGGCGGGCCACGCCCCTGGGCTTCAGCGCGCCGTCTTCGCGGTTGGCCTGGTTCATCACGAACAGGATGAAATCGCGGACATCGTGCGGCGGCTCGATGACCAGACGGCCATCGGTATAGGCCTCGCCCGCGCCCATCCGCGGGTCCTTGGCGATGTGGAGCGCGGTGCCTTTGTCCGTGAAGCGGATGGTCAACGGATCAGCGCCGGGATCCCCGTATTGGTAAGACTTGCCATCATAATCGGTGACGACAAGCCGGCCATTTCGGATCAGCTGGCGGAGCATTTTATCTAACAACCACATAGGCAAGGACCCTATTGGCTATGGCGTTGGTGGCAAGCGGAAAGTGTCTCAGAGCGTAACGCCCAGCGCGCTTCCTAGTTGCCATAGCCCGAGCGCCAGAAACAGCAGCGCCGCAATGGTGCGGGCCAGCCCCAGCGAGACCACCCGCATCAGCGCATCGCCCAGAAACACCGATGGGCCGTTAACTAGCATCATCCCCAGTGTCGTCCCAGCGGCAACGGTGGAAACGTCATGATAATGCGCGCCGAGCGCGATCGTGGCAATCTGGGTTTTGTCGCCCATTTCAACGAAAAAGAACGATACCAAGGTGGTGAGGAAAGCCCCGCCGCGCCCTCGAACCGCACCGCATTCATCGTCATCAAACTTGTCAGGCACCAGCGTCCATGCAGCCATGGCGATAAACCCGAGCGCCACGGCTATCCGAAACCACGGCGCATCAAGCAGCCCTGCGACCTTGCTGCCGACCAGCGCAGCGAGCAGGTGATTGGCAATTGTCGCGACCAGAATTCCGCCGACGACTTGCCACGGCGCGCGAAGCCTTGCCGCGAGCAAAATGGCGAGCAGCATGGTTTTGTCGCCAATCTCGGCGAGCGCGACGACTGCGGTTGAGGTCAGCAGGGTTTCGAGCATCGGTGGCTGCTTAGGCCTGCCCGCGGGCCAGATAGATCACGTCACGCGGCTGCGACATCAAATGCTGGCCCGAATCAACAAACAGCGTCTCGCCGCTTTCGAGCCAGCCTTGCGACAGGAACAGCGCCGCCTCTGCCAGTTCCTCAGGCGCGGTGATGCGGGCGAGCAGGTTCATCGTCCCCGATGCCAAATGTTCATCGGGCACCTGATCGTGGCTGGGCAAGAGTGCTCCCGGCGCGAGGCCATAGATGCGGTCTGCAACGCCGCTTGTCGCCATCGCCAAGGTTTTAACCGATGCCGCCAGCGCGTTCTTGGAGATGGTGTAGGAGAAGAAATCGGGGTTAGGATTGGTGATCTTCATATCGAGGATCTGGATCACCCGCCGCCCGCCTTCTGCCCGCGCTTGGGCGAGGAACGCCTGCGCCATGCGAACGGGCGTCTCGACATTGACCGCCATCGTTTCAGCGAAGATCGCGTGATCGATGCGCGTGCCGGTATCCTCACCAAACACCGCAGCGCAATTGATCAGCAGCGGCCAATTATCGAGTTCGCCCGCGAGACTTTCAATCATCGCGGCTGCGGCTCCGGCATCAGCAAGGTTACACTGCACCGCGCGCGCCGAAGGCAGGATGGCGGCGAGCAACTCAGCATCGCTCCGAGACCTGCCATAGTGGATCACCACGTGCCATCCCGAGGCAGCAAAGGCGCGCGCCATGACTGCGCCGATGCGTTTCGCACCGCCGGTGATCAGCACCGATGGAAGAGTTTCGTTCATGCCGCAATTGGAGCATAAAGCGCAGAGGCAGGGAAGGCCGCACCTGTGATATTGCGGCATGATGGGGAAATAGTGTGAAGCTCGATCTGCTCGATGTGTTCTGCAAGGGGCCGCTGACCGGCAATCCGCTGGCGGTGGTGCATGGCGGTGATGGGCTTGATACAGCGCAGATGCTGGCACTAACCCGCTGGCTGGGGTTTTCCGAGACGACATTTCTGTTGCCGCCGAGTGATCCTGCCGCAGATTACCGGGTGCGGATATTCTATGCGGGCGGCGAGCTGCCATTTGCCGGGCATCCGACGCTGGGAACATGCCAAGCCTGGCTGGCGGCTGGCGGCAAGGCACGGTCGCCTGACCATATCGTGCAGGAATGCGGCATTGGTCTGGTGCAGGTGCGGCCCGATGGCGAGCGGCTGGCATTCAGCGCCCCACCGTTGATCCGCTCCGGCGCGCTTTCACCCGATGAACTGGCCGATGCCGTGCGGGTGGCCGGGGTTGATCCGGCAAGTGTGGTTGAGGCGGTTCACGTCGCCAATGGTCCGAAATGGCAACTGTTGAGACTGCGATCAGCCCAAGACGTACTCGCCGCTGAACCGATCTCAAAAGCCCCTGTGGGCACCGACATCGGCATCGCCGCCCCCGCCGCACCCGGATCGGGCGCAGACTGGGAACTGCGCGCCTTCTTCGCCAATGGGCTTGGCCGGGTTGCCGAAGATCCGGTAACGGGGAGCTTCAATGCTGGCGTCGCGCTCCATCTGTTCGGATCAGGACAGGCCAAGGGCAGCTACGTTGCCGCGCAAGGGCGGATGACCGGGGCAGACGGCGAGGTGCTTTGCGTTCAGGACGCTGACGGCCGGGTGTGGATTG
>JANNZB010000362.1:0-2293 GCA_031410395.1 Novosphingobium sp. | reverse complement strand
CTTTCTGGCTCAGCCCCTTGCGAATGAAGCCCGACGCAATGACGTCATGGGAGTACGAAATCCCGCGCGCGGTTGGCGTGGCATAGACTCCGGCAAAAGCCGAGAACTCGGTGAGCCCCTGCGCCAGCAGAGCGCGACTGTAGTACAGATCAAAATTGATCTTGCGCCGCTGACCGGTCGGATCTTCAACCTGCAACTCCACCTGATTGGCACCGTCCGCGAGCGGAAAATCCTGGAGGCTGTAGTTGCCGGGCTGCAAAGTCTTGCGTTCAACAATCCGGCCATTGACGATGGTTTCCACCACGCTCGGTGCGAAGATGCTGAAGCTTTGCGTGCCGTTGGAGCGGACCTCACGCTGCGGATCGAGGACATTGTAGAGCCGTGCAACCGAAAGCCCGGCGACGTTCGGGGTTGACTGGAATGAGCGCGAGAGCGGGCGGACATCGCCGAAAGACCAGCGCATTGTCCGGGCAAGATCATCAAAAACCAATCGCGATCCGGTGCGGCGAAAAGTCGGTTCATTACTGCGGAATGAGGCGTAGCCTTCACTTTCCGCCACCAGCCCGCCCAGCCGCAGCGCGCCATCAATGCCAAACACCGGTGCTTGCACCGTTCGGCCCGGCCCGTGCTCGATGAAATCCATCGCGCCGCGCAGGTTCACATATCCACTGAATGCGGCAGGCTGAAGCGTTTCCCCGCCGTTGGCGAAGGAATCACGCAGGCTCAGGTGGCTGACTTCACGCGATTCGAGCGGGATTTTGATCGCCAGCGCCAGCGTGACGTCATCATAGGCAAGCAGGATGCCGAATTCCTGCAAGGTTACGGCTGATACTTCGGCACTGCTGCCAATGCGTGTTTTGAGCGCCTGAAACACGTCCTTCTTGAGGATCGGCTCGAGCATCTGAACCATGCGCGGTGCAACGACCGAAAGCGCATCATCGGGTGCAACCGCAAGTTCAACATCGCCAAGGTAGCTGGTGCCATCGGTAACCGGCACAATAAACCGCAGCGTCCGCGCGGTCGGGTTCACCCGGTGGCCGAACGCTGGCACCGGAAACACCACCGGCTTATCGGCTTGCGCCAGATGCACAGCAGGAAGTTGTGGTGGAACGTCGGCTGGCATTAAATTGTTTGCCCCAATGCGCAGATCAAGAGTTCAAGTTAACCAGGCGAGGTGGTTTGACCTGATGGTGAGAAAGGATGCTATTGCGCCTGTTCATCCATAAGGACTGCGCTCACTGTCCCCTTGGCTGAAGGTAGCGGAAGCGGAATATTGACCGTGCGCGTGGTGTGGCTGGCCACCAGTCCATATCCGATAAGCTGCTGGAATTCCGAACCGCTGATCGTCTTTTCAAAAATCTGGGTGCCCAATGCGTCGGCCTCAGTAATCTTGATGCGGTGCTGGCTAAGGTAATCATGCGCGTCTCCGGTGTTTTCGACCGTAATCGCGGCGGCAGGTTTGTTTTCAGCTATAGTCGTCGGCGTAGCGGAGCGAATGACCAGACCAGCCTTTCGGCGCGGCGATGAAACACTGGTCAGGACCTGAAAGTTATAGACCACCTGCACCGCCGATTTGCCTTCGGGCAATTTGACCGGGATCTGGTTGATACCGACATAGTAATGGTTGCTTTCGGCGACGTCCGGGTCACCGATCCACTGGACGCGGAATGTCTGTGTCTGCCCGGCCGGGATCAGCGCGAGTGGCGGGACGACGAGCAGATCATCTGTGTTTTCTTTTGTCTGCTCGAAACCGGTCGCCGTCGCCTTGAGTTTGACCACGACAATTTCTACCGGCAGCGGGTTGGCACCGGTGTTGTTGACGCTGATGTTGGCGACCACGTGTCGCCCGCCCGATTGCAGATCGATCATGACGGGAGAAACCGTCGTCGCCTGCGCGGCCATCGGCGAAAGCGTTGCCGCCGCAAGCACGGCAGCCATGGCAGCACGGCAGATCAAACGCGAGGCAATCAGGGACGGAAAAGGTTTCACAGCTGCACTCAACTTTTCGGGGTCAGAGAAATGGTGATAATCGCGACATAATTGCCATCGACCGGCTTGGCCGGGGCACCGCGGCCGTTCGCTGCTTTTTCGGTCACTACTGCAAAGCTGCTGACGTGGATTCTGATTCCGCCAGACTTTGCGTTATACTGAACCTGCGGCACGCCGGCATAGACTTCCAATGATCCCAGCGGGTTTGTGTCACGCGTGGTCACAGTCGCCGGGTTTGACGTCCATCCGGTGGCCGAGGTGATGAAATTCACCGTCTGCGATTGACCGGTGGGCAGCTCGTTAC
>JANNZB010000361.1:0-1845 GCA_031410395.1 Novosphingobium sp. | reverse complement strand
CCAGATTTCCTTGGGCGCCATGCCGCTTTCTTCCAGCGGAACGGCACTCAAATCAAACCGCGCGCCACGACCAGCGTCATTGGTCAGCTCGGGGAAGGCATTACTCAGGCCACCAGCGCCGACGTCGTGAATGGCGAGGATGGGGTTACCCGCACCCTGTATCCAGCACTGGTTGATGACCTCCTGCGCACGGCGCTCGATCTCGGGGTTGCCGCGCTGCACCGAATCAAAGTCCAGCTCGGCCGCGTTGGCACCGGTAGCCATGGAGCTGGCTGCGCTGCCGCCCATGCCGATGCGCATGCCGGGGCCGCCCAGCTGGATCAACAGGCTGCCGGCAGGGAACTCGATCTTTTGGGTCTGACCCGCGTCGATGATGCCCAGACCGCCTGCAATCATGATGGGCTTGTGGTAGCCACGCTGGATCGTGTCGGTGCTGGATGAGACCGATTGCTCGTATTCACGGAAATAACCCAGCAGGTTGGGCCGTCCAAACTCGTTGTTGAACGCCGCGCCGCCTAAGGGGCCCTCGGTCATGATCTGCAGCGGGCTGGCGATGTGTTCGGGCTTGCCGAACGGGGCTGCGCCATCCTGTGGCCAGAGTTTCGATACTGTGAAACCGGTCAACCCAGCCTTGGGTTTCGAGCCACGCCCGGTGGCGCCTTCGTCGCGAATCTCGCCAACCGCACCTGTGGACGCACCGGGGAACGGCGAGATGGCGGTGGGGTGGTTATGCGTTTCCACCTTCATCAGCACGTGATTCAGGGCGCTCTGCTTTTGATAGCTGTTCACGCCCTTTTCATGAGGGCTGGAGGCCGATTTGGCTATAAATCTCTCCACATTCGAGCCTTCCATCACCGACGCGTTGTCCGAATACGCTACCACCATGTGCTGCGGATTCGTCTGGTGCGTGTGGCGGATCATGCCAAACAGGCTGTGGCTCTGCGCCACGCCATCAATGGTGAACTGCGCGTTGAAAATCTTGTGGCGGCAGTGCTCGCTGTTGGCCTGCGCAAACATCATCAGTTCCACGTCGGTGGGGTTGCGCTTCAATTGGGTGAAGGCATTCACCAGGTACTCGATCTCGTCATCCGCCAGTGCCAGGCCAAACTGCGTGTTGGCAACTTCCAGTGCGCCGCGGCCCGCGCCCAGCACGTCCACATGCGCCAGCGGCGCGGCCTGCAGCTCGGTGAACAGGCCCAGCGCCTGCGCGCGGTCAAACATCGCGCTTTCCGTCATGCGGTCGTGCAGCAAGGCTGCAATTTGTGCCAGTTGAGATTCGCTCAAAGCAGGCTTGCCCAGCAAACCCGACTTCAACGACACCCGGTATTCGGTGATGCGCTCCACCCGGCGCAGCACCAGCCCGCAGTTGTGCGCAATGTCGGTCGCCTTGGACGCCCAGGGCGACACCGTGCCAAAACGCGGGGTGACGACGATCAGCGCACCCTCTTGCGCGCCAGCGTAGGGGTCGCCATAGGTCAGCAAGGCGCCCAACTGGACTTTTTGGGCATCCGTAGGCAATGCATCAGAGGCCACCAGGTGCACAAACCGGGCTGAAACCCCGGAAATCTTGTCGTGAATGGCTTGCAGGCCGGGCAACAGTTGCTGGATGCGAAAGCTGCTGAGAGCGCTGCCGCCCTCAAATTGGGTGATGTGCAGGGTCACGGGGGTGGTCTGAAAGTGATGCGGGCAGGGTTGACGATGGGGTCAAAAACAGGCGCTGACTGGGCCGGTTTCTGATGACTTCACTGATAACGTTGATTTTACCCGTGCGCCGGTACCGGTCCGGCCCCTCTGGGATAATGTTGCCTATGACGATTACCTACAAAGACGCAGATGGCATACAAG
>JANNZB010000360.1:0-1764 GCA_031410395.1 Novosphingobium sp. | reverse complement strand
GGGGACATCTGCCGGTTTTGACAACGGATTCGCGCTCGGACCTGATCCTTCGTTCGTTCAGCGCAATCTGTTCAGCGTCTTCCTCCAGGATGAGATCAAGATCATCGAAGACCGGCTTTCCCTGACGCTGGGTTCCAAGTTTGAGCACAATGAAATCACCGGCTTCGAATATCAGCCGACGGCACGCCTGCTCTGGACGCCGACCAAACGCCAATCGGTATGGGCGGCGGTGTCGCGCGCCGTCCGGACGCCGACGTTTCTCGATAACGATCTTCAAATAAAGACTCTGCCGCTTGTTCCCGGACGCTCATTTTTCGGACAGCTTCGCAACAACCACGAACTGGATTCGGAGGAAGTGATCGCTTACGAGCTAGGCTGGCGGGCTCAAGCTACGGACAGGTTGTCCTTCGATGCGGCACTCTTCTACAATCGCTATGACCGTCTCGTGGTGTCGAAGCCTGGAACTCCAGCCGTGGATCCACTGACGGGAGCGCTGGTCTTGCCGCTTAACAATACCAATGGTGAGGACGCGGATAACTATGGGTTTGAATTGGCCGCGACATTGAAACTAACCGACTGGTGGCGGCTATACGGGCAATATACTTATCTAAAAATGAACCTTCATGCGGATCGGAAACTCCCCCCCGCCAGCCGGGCCGGCGCGGAGTTGGTGGAGAAACAAAACCCGCAGAATCAGTTCTACCTCCGCTCGTCATGGGATCTACCCGGTCGCGTCGCCTTTGACTTGATCGGGCGTTACGTGGATAACCTCACCGGGTTCACACCGGGCATCGATAGCTATCTAGCCATGGATGCGCGCCTTGCTTGGAAACCCCGCGCCAATCTCGAGCTTGCGGTCGTTGGCCAGAATCTTTTCGACAGCCATCATCCCGAACTGGGCACCAGCCCGCTGATAAGAAGCCCGCTGGTCGAAGTCGAACGCGCCGTTTATGGAAAAATCACATGGGAGTTTTAACCAAGGCAGGGGCACAATGCCGACACTTACATTTAGCCGGTTGTGACTAACTGATCATTTCAAATATCCATGACCCGCCAAATGTATTTCCGCCAAGCATATGCTCCAAGGCAAGCCACCCTTCGCTTGCTGCTGCCATGCGTTTTTATATGGCATGGAAGCGGTGGGCGCAGTCTCCGGGCAGAGGTGTCCGCATCCGAATACGAACTGAAAGCGGCGTTTCTTTGCAGCTTCGCGTCGTCTGTCACGTGGCCGGCCAGCGCATTGCCCGGCGGCAGCCCCTTCACCATCGGCGTGCTGGGCGGCGATTCATTTGGCGGCGCATTGGACAGGGCGGCTGCCGGCAAGAATGTCGGCGGTCGGAAAATCAATATCCGCCGCTCGCGGCAGATCGAGGATCTCAAGGGATGCCAGATCGTCTTTGTGTCCAAATCGGAGGCGGGCCGCATCGCCGGCATCGTGGGCGGCTTCGATGGGACGAGTGCGCTGCTGGTGGGCGAGTCGGATGGCTTCACCGCGCAGGGCGGCATGATCGGTTTCATCCCGAAGGGCGACAAGGTCCGCTTCAAAATCAACAACGGCGCGGCGCGTCAGGCGGGGCTGACCATCGGTGCCCAATTGCTGAGGCTCGCCGAGTAGTGAAACCCTGAGCCGCAACCCCATGCCGTCTTTCCGAAATCTACCCCTAAAACGGAAGCTAGCCGTGGCGATCCTGGGGACTACAGCCGCCGCGCTGCTGCTGGCGTGTGCGGCTTTCATGATCTGCGAGATGAGGATGTTTTCGGAAG